>NZ_JBEXRA010000003.1:0-283831 GCF_040612855.1 Streptomyces sp. NPDC006332 | reverse complement strand
AGCGGGGGGACCCCCATCGAGGAGCTTCCGGCGCCTTGCGATCGCACGCACCAGACGCCGCGAGCTGATCGGACTCCACTTTTGTTCGGAGCTCTAAGCGTCCTCGCGGGGAAGGGGGCCCACGTCGGTGCGGCGGCCCCGGCGACGGGCGGCATGGCGCTGCCCCGGGCCGGGGCCACCACGGGCGGCGAGGGCGTCGGCGACGACCCCGGTGGTGAAGGCGTAGACGGTCTTGTGCAGGACGTCCACGACGAGTTCCCCGCGGGGCCAGGTGGAGGGCGGTGCGCCGACACCCGTCAGGTTCTCGAGGATCTGGTCGTTGGTGAGACGCACGACGGTGAACTTGGCGGACGCGACCGGTCCGCGCAGTCCGGCCTGCGCCATGACGGAACGCAGCACGCCGAGAAGGGCGGCCTGGCCGTGGTGCATGGCCCAGTTCACCCCGAGCGGCTGGGTTCCGGGACGTTCGGGCAGCCCGGCCAGACGCTGAAGGACCCGGGCGGGCACGTGGGAGTCGGGTCGGCCGGTGAGGGCCTGCTCGATCTTCTCGCCGAGGGTCATGACGACACCTCCGGCCGTACCGGCGATCAGCCCCTGCCACAGCGCTCGCTTGATCATGTCGACGCGGTGGGCGCACGGCCTGGACATTCTCACCGCAGTCACTCCCCGCCGGTCTTGTCCACCAGCGCCGCGTACGTCAGTTGCAGCGCGTCCGCCCCGGCCAGCGCGGCCAGGGCGCCCATGGCGGTGCGCGTGGCGCGGGGCCACAGCAGCTGGCCCGCGGTCAGGGTCGAGACCATCCACACGCTGGTGCAGAACGGGCAGGTCACCAGCTCTCCGACGGTGTCCTTGCCGTCGCCGGCCCGTGCCTCCTCATGCAGCTCGGCCGGGCCCTGCGGACCGACGTAGCGCGTGAAGGGGGCCCGCAGCGGACTGGTCACCGACGCCTTGCTCAGCAGCCGGCTGAGCCGGAAGGCGGCCACCGATGTCAGCACGATGTCCGAGGGCGCGGGCCGGTCGGGCAGCGGGCGCCCACGGAGCCGTACCACCGTCGCCCAGGCCGCCGTGTACGCCCCGAATCCGGCCATGGCCGCCAGATAGCCACCCAGCGGCCGCTCGCGACCCGCCGAATAGTCTCGCTTCGTACGGCGGACAAAGCCCTGCAGGCGCCGTGTGAAGCGGTTGTCGGCGAAGCCGTTGTCAGCTGCCGTGCCCATGTGCCGTCCCTGATCCCGTCCCGCTGGTCCGCTGTTCCGTGGTGTCACCGCTCGCGTGCCCGTCCTGGTCCGCCTGACCGTCCTGGCCGGGTCGGCGCAGGCGCACCTCGACGTGGCCGTCCACGATCCGGGTGTCGAAGGCGGGCTGGGGAGCGGTGGCCGGGCCACGGACGTTCCAGCCGTCGGAAAGCCTGAAGACGCTCCCGTGCCAGGGGCACTGGACGCACCCGTCCTTGACGGTGCCCTCGGACAGGGGCCCGGCGAGATGGCTGCACCGGTCGGCCAGCGCGTGGATCGTCCCGCCCGACTCGCGCACCACCACGACCGGCACGTCGTTCACGCTGCGCCGTACGGGCTGACCGGCGGGGAAGTCGGCGACGCCGCCGATGCGGTGCCAGCCCTCGGTGACGACGTGCGGGACCTCTTCCGCGTGGTTGGCGCCGGAGGCCTGGCGGTAGGCCAGGTGGCCGCCCAGCATGCCACCCACGCCGACCGCCGCCAGCCCCAGGAATCCGAAGGCCCGGCCCCGCGCCGTACGCCCCTTGATCCGGCACACCAGAGACGTCGCGTACAGGCCGACGGCCGTCGTGTTGGCGAGGGCGTGCGCCAGGCCGACGCGCTGCTGCTGAGGGTGGAGCTCCGCCCAGTCGACCGCGCCCGTCAGCGCCGCGGGTGTGGCCGCGCCCAGCCCGACGCCGACCAGGAGGCCCGCCTCGCGGGAGTGGCCGGGAAGCAGATCCAGTACCGCCGCGGACAGCCAGCTGCCGATCGGCACCTGCACCATCAGCGGATGTACCGGATGCCCCAGCCACCTGCCGTGCAGCACGTCCCGGCCGCGCCCCAGCGGAAGGGACCGTATGCCCGTACGAAGCGCGTCGATCACCGCGTCCGCCCGCGGCTCACGTTCCAGGCGGTCCAACAGCCACAGGGTCCGGTTCTGCCGCATCCGGCTGCGCGGGGGCTTTGTGCTCATGGCCAACCGTGTCCCCACCAGGGCGTAGGGCAAACGAGCCGACGGGTGCCGCCGCGCCCCACCCCTCGAATGCTGCCGCCGACCGGGTGACCACCCCGGCACCGGTTCGGCGCGGGAGCCGCCTGCCGGGGCCCATGACGTCAAGCATGGCTGGCGCTCACCGGGCTCCCCCGCCGGAGAGTGATCTGCTCGTCAGGGGGGACCTGGGTACCTCACATCGACCGCACCGGAGGCACGAATGACCTTCAATCCCCTGGAACAACGCGGTATCCCCCTTGACCGGCAGGTCAGGAACTGGCGCGAACTCAACGTCAAGCCGATCGATCCGGACCACTGCGACCCCTACACCCGGTGCCGCATCATCACGATGAACGGCATCGAGGTGGAGGCGATCATGTTCAGCCACCAGCTGGCCCGCAACACCGTCGATCCGGAGGTGAAGCGGCAGCTGGCCCAGACCCGCTACGTCGAGGCGCAGCAGCAGAAGGTCGTGAACTGGCTGCTTCCGGGCGTGTCATCCGTGCTCGAGACGACCATCGCCTACGAACAGGTCGCGGTGGACCTCACCGCCTGGGTCGCCCGCATGGAGCCGGACCCGTATCTGAAGCAGGCGTACCAGTTCGGCGTGCTGGAAGACTTCGATCACCTGTACCGCTACGCGAACCTGTACGAGATGATCGAGCACCGCAAGGCGGACGCGATCGTCGAGGGCCTGACCGAGGTCATGCCGGGACGACCGACCAAGTACCACCACCGCGATCCGTTCGACAACGTCCGCGACCCGTACGCCAAGGACGAGACGGACCCGCTGTCGAAGCTGCACGCGCTGACCATCATGTCGGCGGAGCAGCAGACCATGAACTTCTACATGAACACCGGCCCCACCTACATGGAGCCGATCGCCCGCCAGCTCTACCAGGAGATCGGGCTGATCGAGGAGGAGCACGTCACCCACTACGAGTCGCTCGTCGACCCGGGGGAGACGTGGTGGGAGCAGCTGGTCAACCACGAGTACAACGAGTGCTATCTCTACTACTCCTTCATGGAGCAGGAGAGCGACCCCAAGGTGAAGGCGATCTGGGAGCTGCACCTGAACCAGGAGTTGGAGCACCTGCACATCGCCTGTGACCTGATGCGCCGGCACGACGGGCGCGACCCGGAGCCGGTGCTGGCGCCGCGGCTGCCCGACGTCCTGACCTTCGAACCGAACAAGGCGTACCTGCGTGAGCTGCTCGACACGCAGATCGACCTGACGACGCTCGGCGCCGGATACGTCCGGGAGGCGCATGAGCGGTTCGAGAAGATGCAGGAGCAGATCCACGGTGGCGAAGCCCCGCCCAGCGAACGGGTGATGGCCCAGCACGACGAGATGTTCGGGCGCGAGTACCGCATCGAGTCCGAAGGTGAACACCCCGATCCCGCCCTGCGTGAGAAGTGAGGAGACCGGTCATGTCCGAGCTTCACACCCCGCAGGCCGGTGACGACGCCGCCCAGGACACCGACGTGGTCGCCCTGCTCATGCGACAGCACGGGGACATCCGTAACCTCTTCGACGAGGTCGAGGCCACCAAGGGCGACGCCCGACAGGAAGCCTTCCGCCGCCTGGTTCGACTCCTCGCAGTCCATGAGACGGCGGAGGAAGAGGTGGTGCACCCGTTCGTCCACCGCACTGTCGCAGGCGGCGAGGAGGTCGTGAAGGCCCGTCTCGCCGAGGAGCGCTCGGCGAAAGAGACACTGAGCACGTTGGACGACCTGGACACCGGCGACCCGAAGTTCATGCCGCAGCTGCTGTCGCTGCGCCAGGACGTCCAGGAGCACGCCCGGGCTGAGGAACGCTACGAGTTCATCCACATCAGGCGCTCCGCCGACGCCGCGACACTCGCCTCACTGGCCAGGGGCGTCAAGGCGGCCGAGGCCATGGCGCCCACCCGGCCTCACCCCGGCGTGGAGTCCGCCACGGCCAACGTGATACTGGGGCCGGTCGCCGCCCTGATGGACCGCACCCGTGATGCCGTCCGCAAAGCCATGGGCAAAGACTGAGCGTACGCGTACGGAACATCAGCGAGGTGGGTTCCGCCACGGCGGGACCCACGGAACGGCCCCGCCGCAAGGGCGGATTCCAGGGGCCGTTCGCCTTGCTCCCCGGCCGGCGCCGGCCTTCGGGGATGCGTCAGGTGAGCGCTCGGGGCACGGAACCGGGACGGCCGTCGCAGGACATCCGAGCGTGGCCTCTCAGCGAGACCGGTCGGCGTTGAGCCGGGCGGCCTGGCGCGTAAGGTGGTCGCGCTCGGCGAGGTTGGGTGCCTTCCGGGCCGCCTCGGCGTACAGGCGCGCCGCCGTCGCCAGGTCGCCGTCGCGCTCGTGCAGGTAGGCCGCCACCGCGGCGTGGCGGGGCAGTGACTCGTCCAGCGCCGCGAGCGCCCGCAGGCCGGCACGTGGTCCGTCGGCCTCGCCGACGGCCACCGCGCGGTTGAGCCGGACGACGGGGCTGTCGGTCAGGCGCGCGAGTTCGTCGTACCACTCGACGATCTGCACCCAGTCGGTCTCCTCGGTGGTGGGCGCGTCGGCGTGGAGTGCCGCGATGGCGGCCTGCGCCTGGAACTCGCCCAACTGGTCGCGGGCGAGGGCCGCTTGCAGGATCTCGACGCCCTCGGCGATAGCCCGGGCGTCCCAGCGGCCGCGGTCCTGCTCGGCGAGCGGCACCAGGCTGCCGTCGGGTGCGGTCCGGGCGGCGCGCCGGGCGTGGTGGAGCAGCATGAGGGCGAGCAGCCCCGCCACCTCGGGGTGGTCGATCGCGGCCGCGAGCTGCCGGGTGAGCCGGATGGCCTCGGCGGCGAGGTCGATGTCGCCCGAGTAGCCCTCGTTGAAGACCAGGTAGAGGACGCGCAGCACGGTGGCGACGTCGCCGGGCCGGTCGAACCGTACGGCGGAGACGGTGCGCTTGGCCCGGCTGACGCGTTGCGCCATGGTCGCCTCGGGTACCAGGTAGGCCTGGGCGATCTGGCGGGTGGTCAGCCCGCCCACGGCGCGCAGCGTGAGCGCGACCGCGGACGACGGCGTCAGTGACGGGTGGGCGCACAGGAAGTAGAGCTGGAGCGTGTCGTCCACCGCGGGCGCGGGCCCGGGCGCCGGCTCCTCGTCCACGAGGTCCTCACGCCGACGGCGGGCGGCGTCCGCCCGGGTCGCGTCGAGGAACTTGCGCCAGGCCACGGTGACCAGCCAGCCCTTCGGATCCCGCGGCGGGTCGGCCGGCCAGACGCGGACCGCCTCGACCAGCGCGTCCTGAACGGCGTCCTCGGCCGCCGCGAAGTCGGCTCCGCGGCGGACGAGGATCCCGAGCACGCTCGGTGTGAGTCTCCGGAGCAGCACCTCGTTCACTTCGGAGGTCACTCCGTGATGGTGGGCGGCGCGGACAGGAACGGACGCAGCTCGAGCCACTCGTGGATCGGCTTGCCACCCGCCCCAGGGGCGGCCGAGAGTTCTCCGGCCAGCTCGACCGCGCGCTCGTAGCTGTCGACGTCGATCACCATCCAGCCGGCGATGAGGTCCTTGGTCTCCGCGAACGGGCCGTCGGTGACCGGCGGGCGGCCCTCGCCGTCGTAGCGGACGAAGGTCCCCTCGGGGGCGAGTGCCTGGCCGTCGACGAACTCGCCGGTCTTCTCGAGCCTGGCCGCGAAGTCCTGCATGTACGTGATGTGGGCCGAGATCTCCTCCTGGGTCCACTGGTCCATGGGGACGTCGTTGACCGCAGCCGGGGCGCCGCGGTAGTGCTTGAGCAGCAGGTACTTGGCCATCGTGGTTCTCCTCGGTGCGCGTGCGACCCATTGTGGTCGCGTTCGGAGCAGGGACGGAGCCGGACACGTGTTCTCGACATCCCCGCCGGATTTTTCTCGGCTTTTTTTCGATGAACCTGCGTGAGGTGTCGCGCGGGGCCCGGGGCGGTGGCGTGGCGCGGGGGCGAGACGCAGCGACGCGGTCGATGAGCGGGCGCATGGCGGCGCCCGAAGCGGCCCTCGCAGAACTCTCGCCTGTGTCGGTTCTGTGACAGGAACGGCGTCCACCGCGGACCGGACATCGCTAACGTCAGGCCCCATGATCGTATGGCTCAACGGCACCCACGGCGCCGGCAAGACGACGACCAGCGCACTCGTCCAGCAACTCCTCCCGGATTCAAGAGTGTTCGACGCCGAGAAGGTCGGTGAGACGCTCATGGACATCACGCCCGGGCTGCCCGAGACGGACAACTTCCAGCACTGGCCGCCGTGGCGGCCACTCGTCGTCGAGACCGCTCGCCGCGTACTCGACTACACCGGCGGCACCCTGGTGATGCCCATGACCGTCCTGGTCGAGGAGTACTGGCGTGAGATCAGCGCGGGCCTCGCCCACCATGCCATCCCGGTACGGCACTTCGTCCTCCACGCCGACCAGGACACGCTCCGCGGACGCATCGAGGGGGACACGGTTCTTGGCCCCTCCTCGTTCCGCCTCGCATACCTGGAGCCCTACGCCGAGGCGGCCCGGACCTGGCTGCACGCCGAGGCCGAGGTCATCGACACCACGCACCTCACGCCCGCCCAGGCCGCCCTGCGGATCGCGGAGGCGGTCAAGGGGTGAGGTTGCTGCCGCCCGCCCCATGCTGACCGGCACCACTGGAGGTACAGGCGGTGCCGGCTGTCCCGGACACGCGGCTCAGGAACGCCCCCGCCTCAGCAACGCGACCGTCGTACCGATCCCCGCGAACAGCGCCCCGAGTCCACTGAAGATCAGCGGCATCAGCCACAGCGAGGCGAACCCGTTGATCCGCGCGTCCCCGGGGGAATCAGCGCGGTAGAGCACCTCGACCCGTTCGCCCTCCTCGTACGACGGCGGGTTGGAGCCCGCCTCGTTCCGGAACGTCTGCCGGGTGCCGTCCGCCGGCGTGAACTCCACGACGGGGTACGCCACGGGCTGGTTGTTCGCACGCTGCTTCCGGGATGCACTGCTGTGGTCGGTGCGCCACTCCAGCGCCACCACTGTGCCCCGGGTGCGCTCCGCATTCGCCAGGAACGAGGCCGTCGTCCCCGCCATGACCAGCCCGATGACCAAGAACAACGATCCGAAAGCGATCGTCACGAACGCGATCCACTGGCGGGCGCCCCACCCACGCACCTGAAACTGCACGATGTCCCTCTCACTTTTACTGAGTGAGAAGGACGCTATCCCAGGTACGCCGGTCGCGATCTCCCGCCCCCGGTGCTCGCTCATCCACTGATCACGCCGGTCTCTCGGTTCGTCCGCCGTGGACTTTCCTCGCCCGTGCCTCCCCACCGTCGTGGAGCGGCGACAAGTGGTCACCGGCGTTGGTCTTGCCCACCGCCTCCTGCTCAGGGGGAGTGACCTGGGAGCGTTTCGGTCATCATCGGCGGCTCTGCCATCCCGCCCGCCGCAGCGACTCACACGCGGTGACCAGGCTCTGCACCCGGCGTGGCACCGGTTGACGCCTGTCTGCGGATCGACCGGAACTCGGCCGTTAGGGAGGCGGGTTGAGGGAGACACGGGGCTTCCCGCTTCGGTGGGCCCGGCCGGTCACCACGCTGGGCGAAGACGGAGAGGTGTTCACCTCTCATGTGGCGCCCATGCTGGGCCCTTCGTCATCGGTGACGCGCCGGCCGGCTGCCTGGCGGCAGTTCGCCGACGGCGAGGACGGCGTCATCAGTGTGGAGCGGCACGGGGCCGCACAGAACGACGCCGTGGCGGCATAGGTCAGGGAGAGGGGATCGGACGTCGATGAAGAAGCGCGGCATTGTGCCCCTGCTGTTGGCCGGGCAAGCGGTCAACGGCTTCGGTGACGGACTGTGGTTCAGCGTCTGGGCCATCTTCTTCACCCGCATTCAGCACATCCCGGCCGAGAGCATGGGACTCGCCATCGGGATCGGTGGCGTGGCCGGCATCCTCACGGCGATACCGGTCGGCACCGCCGCGGACCGGTACGGTCCGCGCGAGGTGCTCGTCGTGGTCATCGCGCTGCGCGGGCTGGCCTCGATCGCCTACATCTTCGCTGGTGACTTCTGGTCCCTGCTCGTCGTCTCGTGCTGCTACTCCGCCGTGCAGAGTTCGGGAGTCGGGGTACGGGTCAGCCTGGTGTACCAACTGCTGGGTCAGGACGACCCGTTGCGGGCACTGGCACAGAGCCGGGTGGTGCAGCACATCGCCTACGCCGCGGGCGCGGGCGTCGCCATGCTGGTGCTGGCGGACGGAAGCCGGTTCGTGTTCGTCGCGTCCATCCTGGTCAACGCCGCCGCGTTCTTCATCACCGCGGTGATCACGTTGGCCCTCCCGTCGGTGCCGTCCGTTCCCGTGGAGCGGCAGCGGTCGAGCACCGAGGCGCTGCGTGACCTGCCGTATGTGGGACTCATGAGCACGACCGCGCTTCTCGCGCTGTGCTGGGCCCTGCTCTCCAGTGGTCTGCCCCTGTGGATCGCGGAGGGCACCGAGGCCCCCCTGTGGACCGCCGGCCTCGCGGTCGCGCTGAGTTCCCTGGCGATCGCCCTGTTCCAGGTACGGGTGAGCGGGCGGGCCGTGAACATCCCGCGCTCCGTCCGCGCCAGCCGTGTCTCCGCCGTCGCCCTGGCCGGCTGCTGCCTGCTGTTCGCCGCGGCGGCCTGGGCCCACCAGCCGTTGCTGGCCACCCTGGTCATCGTCGTCGGCATGGGAGCCCACATCATCGGCGAGTTGTACTACGTCTCGTCCCGGTGGGGGCTCTCCCTGGGGTTCATGGTCAAGGAGGCCGAGGGGCAGTACCAGGGGCTGACCGCCAGCACGGAGGCCGGCACCACGGCCATGGGCCCCGCGCTCGTCACCTCCCTGGTCAGCGGACTGCGCGAGGTCGGCTGGGTGGTTCTGGCGCTGGTGTTCCTGCTCAGCGCGACACCCGTCGGCTCGCTGTCCCGACGAGCCCTGCGTGATTCCCGCCGCGTCTGGCGGACGGACCGGGCGGGTGACCGAGAAGTGCTGTCCTGACTCCGCTCCTCCCTCCCAGCGGCCCCCAAGGAGACCCATCACTGTCAGTTTCCCCGACACCGCCGCCCGCCCCGCTCCCGGGCGGTCGTCGCTGCCCTGGCAGCCGGCGTCCGTGGATGGGCTGCACGGCCTGGAACCTGCCCGCGAGCGGGACAGCCGGGGTTACTGCGACGCCGCCATCCAGCTCCACGCCGACGGCGTGCGCAACCCCCTGCACAACGACCACATCACCCGCGACGCGCAGGGCACGACCTGGAGCCGACGCCCTCCGCGTCGGCTCTCGGCCGTCCCGACCGGCGGTCAGCTCCGCCAGACCGGAACCTCCGGGAGGGCCCCGGAAGGCTCGACGGCCAGTGCGCGTCCGTCCGTCCGGCCGGTGAGCCAGCCGAGCAGCTCGGCCGCGGGTCCCGACACCCGCGGCCCGTGTCCGCCCGCCCCGACCCGGTGCAGCACCTGGTCCTCGTCGGCGCGCAGCACCATGGCCGGGGCCTCAGGGCTGTCGCGCAGGTTCTGCACCGTGGTCTCCAGTTCCAGTGCCACGAAGAAGTCCGGCCAGTCGACCGGGCGATGGCCGGTGGCCAGGTCGGTGTGGTGCACCTCCACCTCACGCAGCATGCTTCCCACGGCGCCGCGCACCGGCCGCCGACCGTCACCGAGCCACCGCACCGGCACCTCCCAGGCGTCCTGCGGATGGCCGTCGGCCGTGGTGAGGAAACGGCGCAGCGAGGTCTCGAGGTCCTCCACGAGGGCGTCCGCCGGGCGTGCCGCGCCTTCTTCGATCTCCCGGTTCCGTTCGTCGGCGTCGGCGTACTGCGGCAGGTCCCGGCCCGTCCGGGCGGCGGTCAGCAGCCGGGTACGGGAGTCGGCGCTGCGGGCGAGGTGCGTCAGCACGTGCCCGCGGGTCCATCCGGGCAGCAGCGACGCTGCCCGTACGTCCTCGTCGGAGAGCGCCGAGGCGGACTTGAGCAGCCGGTCGACGGATGTACGCAGCAGGGGCAGGTAGGTGGTGGGTGAGTCCTTCTCGTGGTGCGCCAATGGAGGTCTCCGTTCGGTGGCCGTGCGTCGTCACCAGACCGTTTCCCCGCACCCGGGGGGCCATGTACGCGGAAGGCGGGGGAGCCCCGCATGGCCGGTACCGCACACCCAGGTCGGGGCTGTTGATCCGTCGTCCGTCTGGCTATGCTTCATGAGGTTCAACTCTGTACCGCCGTAACGCCTGTTGCAGGACTGTGGGAAGAGAGTCCGGGTGGAGCTCCGTAGCGACCAGTGGTACGCGGGTCAGGACCGCAACGGCTACATTCACCGGGCGTGGATGCGCAGAGGTGTACCGGGGGACGCCTTCACCGGCCGGCCTCAGATCGCCATCGCCAACACGGCCTCCGACCTGACTCCCTGCAACGCCCACCT
This sequence comes from Streptomyces sp. NPDC006332, assembly GCF_040612855.1. Classification (NCBI taxonomy): domain Bacteria; kingdom Bacillati; phylum Actinomycetota; class Actinomycetes; order Kitasatosporales; family Streptomycetaceae; genus Streptomyces; species Streptomyces sp. NPDC006332. Next base: position 273,235 of record NZ_JBEXRA010000003.1, on the reverse strand, counting down.
GAACGAGGTGGCGGCCTCGGTCCGCAACGGCGTGTACGAGGCGGGCGGCATCCCGCTGGACCTGCCGGTGGTGTCGCTGGGGGAGACGAACGTGCGGCCCACCGCCATGCTGTGGCGCAACATGGCCGCGATGGCCACGGAGGAGATGCTGCGGGCCAACCCGATCGACGGCGTCGTACTGCTCGGCGGCTGCGACAAGACGATCCCGTCGCTGCTGATGGCCGCCGCCTCGGTGGACCTGCCCGCGGTCGTGGTCCCCGGCGGCCCGATGCTCAACGGCACGTTCCGCGGCGGCCTGTTGGGCTGCGGCACCGGGGTGTGGCAGCTGTCGGAGGAGGTGCGCGCGGGCACGCTCTCCCAGGAGCAGTTCACCCGCTCCGAGTCGTCGATGATCCGCAGCCGCGGGCACTGCAACACGATGGGCACGGCCTCCACGATGGCGCTGGTGGCGGAGGCGCTGGGCACGGTCCTGCCCGGGGTGGCCGGCACGCCCGCCCCCGACAGCCGCCTGCTGGAGGCCGCCCACCACACCGGCCTGCTGGCTGTCGACATGGTGGGCGCCGACCGGCGCCCGGGCACCTTCCTGACCAAGGCGTCCTTCCACAACGCGATCGTCGCGCTGGCCGCCATCGGCGGCTCGACCAACGCGGTCGTCCACCTCCTCGCCATCGCCGGGCGGCTGGGCATCGACCTGTCGCTCGACGACTTCGACCGCATCGGCTCCCGGGTGCCGGTCCTGGTGGACCTCCAGCCGGCCGGGCGTTTCCTCATGGAGGACTTCCATCGCGCCGGAGGCCTGCTCGCCGTCCTGCGCGAGGTCCGTGACCTCCTCGACCCGGACGCGCTCACCGTCACCGGCGAACCCCTGTCGAGCTACCTGGACGACGCGCCGATCTGGGACAGCGAGGTCATCCGCACCCGCGCCCAGCCACTGGTCGCCGAGGGCGGCATCGCCGTCCTGCGCGGCAACCTCGCCCCCGACGGCGCGCTCATCAAACCCGCCGCGGCTTCCCCGCACCTCCTGCGACACCGGGGCCGGGCCGTCGTCTTCGACTCCATCGAGGACTTCCACGCCCGCGTCGACGACCCCGACCTCGACGTGGACGCCGACTCCGTCCTCGTCCTGCGGGGCTGCGGCCCCAAGGGCTACCCGGGCATGCCCGAGGTGTCGAACATGCCGCTGCCCAAGAAGCTCCTCGAACAGGGCGTCCGTGACATGGTCCGCGTCTGCGACGGCCGGATGAGCGGCACCGCCTACGGCACCGTCGTCCTGCACGTGGCGCCGGAGGCCGCGGCCGGCGGCCCCCTCGCCCTCGTCCGCACCGGGGACGTCATCGCCCTCGACGTCGAGGCCCGCCGTATCGACGTCGACGTCCCCGCTGGTGAACTCGCGGCCCGCAAGCCCAACCAGGCCACCGTCGACGGCTTCGCCGCCCCCCGCCGTGGCTGGGAACGTCTCTACGTCGATCATGTCCTGCAGGCCGACACCGGCGCCGATCTCGACTTCCTCGTCGGTTCCAGCGGCTCCGAGGTGAGCCGCGAGTCGCACTGACAGGCCGCGAATTGGTCCGTTCCCAGGGCGGCCCGCGCGGACCGGCAGGTCACATACGTGACCGTGGTTCAACCCATTGACACATCCGATGAATTGCTGGTTGTCTGCGAATCGCTCAGCCTCCGGTCGACTCCGCGCACCCCACGGACACGGACTACTGGAAAGGCGAACCCGCATGTTCAAGAACCGGTACTTATTCGCCGCCTTGGTGGCATCGCTGGCGATCGTCCTGTTGGGAACGGCGGGCGGACTGCCCGCGAGAGCCGACGCGGGGCCGGCCCCCGCCAACCGCCTCGGCTGGACCGGCACGTGGGAAGCCGCAGCGTCCGGCACCGTCCCGGCCCTGCCCGGCACCTCCATCCGCAATGTCGTCCACATCAGCGTCGGTGGCCGCGCCGCACGCGTCCGCATCACCAACCGGCTCGGCACCGCGCCGCTCGAACTCGGCGCCGTGAGCGTGGCGTTGCAGGAGAACGACGCGCCGAAGAGCCCGAACGCCGTCGCCGGCACGCTGCGTACCGCCACGTTCCGCGGCGCCACCTCGGTCACCGTCCCCGCCGGCAAGGACGTCGTCACCGATCCTGTGCCGCTCGCGGTGCCCTCCGGCGCCAACCTCCTGATCACGGTCTACACACCGACCGACAACGGCCCGGCCACCTACCACCGGTCGGCCCTGCAGACCAATTTCCTCGCCCCTTCCGGTGACCACACCGCCGACGAGGACGGATCTGCCTACACCCAGACCACGGGATCCTGGTACTACGTGACCGGCGTGGACGTGGTCGGCTCGCGCACCGCCGGAAGCGTCGTCGCACTCGGCGACTCGATCACCGACGGTTCGGGATCGACCTCCAGCGCCAACCGCCGCTGGCCGGACCGGCTCTCCGAACGCCTGCGCGCGCTGCCTCCGCACCGCAGGCTCGGCGTCCTGAACGCCGGTATCTCCGGCAACCGCGTCCTGCTCGAAGGCACCGGCCCGAGCGCCCTGTCCCGGCTCGACGCCGACGTCCTGTCCCGCTCCGGGGTACGCGCGATGATCGTCATGGAGGGCATCAACGACATCAAGGGCAACCCCAACCAGACGGACCCGGCCGCGTTCGAGGACGCCTACCGCGAGATCGTGCGGCGCGCCCACGCGCGCGGCATCCGAGTCATCGGCGCCACCATCACCCCCTACGGCGGGAACGGCGGTTACACCGAGGCCCGTGAGACCGTCCGCCAGACCGTGAACGACTTCATCCGCACCAGCGGGCTCTTCGACGCCGTCGCGGACTTCGACGCGGTGGTCCGGGACCCGGCCGATCCCCACCGCATCCTGCCCGCCTACGACAACGGCGACCATCTGCACTTCAACGACGCGGGCCTGAAGGCGATGGCCGACGCCATCGACCTCAACGACCTCCACCGCACCCGAGCGCACAGCGCCGTTTGAGCCTCAGTCCGCGACGGCCGCACGAAGCCCGCGGACGGTACGACGCCGCCCTGGCCCGCCTGTCGAGAGGCGGTGCCAGAGCGGCCTGGTACCGGTCGACGCACTGACCACGTCCGCAGATCCGGCCGGTACGTCCACGCGATGTCACCGACCGTCGGTAGCGTGACCGCCGTGATGGTGGGAACCGAACAAACCCGGCTGGTCGTCCTGCGCGGCAACAGCGCCTCCGGCAAGTCGTCCGTCGCGGTCGGCCTGCGTGAGAGGTTCGGCAGCGGCCTGGCCCTGGTCGGCCAGGACAACCTCCGCCGTATCGTGCTCCGCGAGCGGGACCGGCCGGGAGCGGCGAACATCGGACTGATCGACCTGACGGCCCGCTACGCCCTTGACGCCGGGTATCACGTCGTCGTCGAAGGCATCCTGTACGCCGATCACTACGGCGACATGCTCGCCCGACTGCGCGTCGACCACCGCGGCCCGAGCCACAGTTACTACCTGGATGTGCCGTTCGCCGAGACTCTCGCCCGGCACGCCACCAAGCCGATCGCCGATGACGTCGACGAGACGCAACTGCGCGACTGGTACCGGTCCCGTGATCTGCTCCCGGACGGCACCGAGACCGTCATCGGCGCCGACAGCGCCCTGCACGAGACCGTCGACCGCATCATGCTCGACACCGGCCTGGCCCACCTGCCCGCGCTCGACCGCTGACCGACGGCGCGGTGGGTCCCGCCGACGCGAGGGCCGCTCAAACGTCGCTCGCCGGATCGCCCGGCCCACGGAACGTCATACGGTAGGCGCTCGGCGATGTGCCCAGGGCCGCGTGGAAGTGCTGCCGCAGATTTGCCGCCGTGCCCAGGCCGGCGCGGACGGCGACCTGGTCGACCGGAAGGTCGGTCTCCTCCAGCAACTCCCGTGCGAGTTCGACGCGTTGCCGGGTCAGCCAGCTCATCGGCGTCGTGCCGACCTCATCCCGGAAACGACGGTTGAAGTTGCGCACGCTCATCGCGTCCCTGGCCGCCAACTGCCCGAGCGTGATGGACTCGTGCAGATGCCGCAGCGCCCACTCGCGGGCGGCCGAGGTGGCCGACGCCGTGGGAGCCGGTACGGGGTGGCGGATGTACTGGACCTGACCCCCCTCACGATGCGGCGGAACGACCGCGCGACGGGCGACGTCACCGGCGACGGCCATGCCGTGGTCGTTCCGGATCATGTGCAGGCACAGATCGATCCCGGAGGCGCAGCCCGCGGAGGTCAGCACGTCGCCGGCGTCGGTGTACAGCACATCCGGGTCCAGTTCGACCTGCGGGAACAACCTCGAGAACAGGTCGGTGTAGCGCCAGTGGGTGGTTGCCCGACGCCCGTCCAGGAGGCCGGCGGACGCCAGCACGAACGCGCCCGTGCAGATGGACGCCATCCGGGTGCCGGGCCTGATCCGGGCGAACGCCTCGGCCAGCGGGGCGGCGAGGTCCGCTGTCTCCTGGGCGTAGTCCTCGTAGGACGAGAGGACGATCACGGTGTCGGCCTCCGCCAAGGCTTCGAGGCCGTGCGGGACACGTACGGTGAAGTCACCGTCCGTCCGTATGTCTCCGGCCCGCAAGGCGCAGGTGGCGACTTCGTACAGAGGCTCCCCGTCCACCGACGCGCCCGATCTGGCCTGCCCGAACAACTGGTGCACGATGCCCAACTCGATGGGGAGCAGGTCCTGACGGACGAAGAGGGCGATGCGATGCCGCCCGGGGTGGCAGAAAACAGGCATGGCCATATTCTTGCGCATGTGGTCCATCTGGACTCTCGTGAAGAGGGAGGTTCTCCCAGCAGGGTTGAACCATGGCCCAGTTGACATCCACCTCACAGACCACCGCACCGCACAGCCCGGGACCACGTTTCCACCGAGCCTGGGTGATCGCCCTCGCCGCGGGCGCGGCCATCGTCACGGCCGGTGCCTTCACCACCGTCCCCGGCCTGCTGGTGACTCCACTGCACGACAGTTACGGCTGGGATCGTGGACACATCGCCCTCGCCGCCTCGGTGAACATGGTGCTCTTCGGTCTCACCGCGCCCTTCGCGGCGGCCCTGATGGACCGGATCGGCGTCCGCCGGGTGGTGGCGGGCGCGCTTGTCCTCGTCGCCGTGGGTGCCCTGCTCACCAGCGTCATGACCCAGCCCTGGCAGCTGGTCACGTACTGGGGCGTGCTGATCGGTCTCGGCAGCGGCTGCCTGACCACGACGTTCGCCGCGAGCATCACCAGCAACTGGTTCGACAGGCGCCGGGGGCTGGTCACCGGCCTACTCAGCTCATCCAGCCACCTGGGCCAGATGCTCTTCCTGCCGCTCCTCGCCTGGGCTGTCGGCCGCTACGGCTGGCGTCCGCCGGTCGTGACACTCGCGTTCGTGGCCCTCACGGTGACCGCCCTGGTCCTGCTGCTGCTGCGTGATCACCCGGCCGACGTGGGCGTGAAGCCCTACGGCGCACCGACGTTCGTGCCGAAACCGGCACCGGCCTCCGGTGCGGCACGGCGCACGCTGGCCGTGCTCTTCAACGCCGCACGCACCGGCCCCTTCTGGCTCCTGGTCGGCATGTTCGTCATCTGCGGCGCCTCCACCAACGGCATCATGTGGAGCAACTGGGCCCCCGCAGCCCACGACCACGGCATGCACGCCACGGCCGCGGCGTCGATGCTCTCCCTCATCGGGATCTTCTCCGCCCTGGGCGCGGTCTTCTCGGGCTGGCTCACCGACCGTTTCGACCCCCGCCGCCTGCTGACCACGTACTTCGCGGTCCGCGCGCTCACCCTGCTGGTCCTGCCGATGGTGCTCTCGTCCACGGTCACGCTCACTCTGATCGTCTTTGTGACCGTCTACGGTCTGGTCGACGTCGCCACGGTCCCGCCCGTCATCGCCCTGTGCGGTCGTGTCTACGGCGAGGACGGCCCCATCGTCTTCGGCTGGACGAACTCCGCCCACCAACTGGGCGCGGGCGCCTCGGCGTTCCTCGGAGCCGCCGCGCGTGACCTGTTCGGCACCTATGACGTGGTGTGGACGACGCTGAGCGCGGTGTGCCTTGTCGCCGCCCTGATGGCGCTGGTCGTACGCGCCCCGAAGCGGCCCCGACCGGTTCCGGCGTAGGAACGGGGTTACGCGGCGACCGGCCGGTCGGTCTCTGCGCGGCCCCGGGCGACGGGCCATGCCGTGAGAAACCCCGTCAGTCCCGCGCGATCACGATCACTTCGTCGCGCTCCGTCCAGCGTCGTCGCTCGCTCTTGTCCGGGTTGATCCGCACTCCGTGGTCGGGAACGGCCGTGGCTCGGTCGTGGCGGCGGTAGCCGATGGCGCATTCGCGCCGCTGCCGCGCCGCGGCGACGACGGTGGCGAAGGACGCCTCGCAGCCGGGCAGGACGTACGACGTCGCCGGTCTCAGGTGGACCTGACTGCCGGTGAGGGAGAACAGCTCCTCGAACACGGCGGCCAGGTGCCGGTTCTGGGAGATCTGCGCCATCAGCAGGCCGATGAGCTTTCCGCTGATGATCACGTCGGACCCGGGGCTGATCGGCGCGAGCGTCCGGTTGCGGTCGTCGATCATCTCGGTGACCACCGGCAGCTCCTGCCCGGTCTCCTGCTGCAGCTGTTGCAGAACGAGGAGGGTGACGAGGGTCCCGTTGTCGGCGTCGTCGGGCTGCTGTCCCGGGGCGGGGTCCGGACCCAGAACCACGACACTGTCGTACGAGTCGATCTCCAGGCACCGCAGTGTCTCGGGCCGGGTGACGTCTCCAGGCCGGAACGTGATGCTCAGCCGAGGTGCGAAGTCCGCGTGGGCCTCCCGTAACTGCTCGGCCGACACCTCCTTCCCGTCCGCCACCACGGCGATGACCGAGCCGTGCACGGCAGACCGGCCCAACTGGTCGACTATGAGCGAGGCCCGCCGGTTCCAGCCGAGGATCAGGACCCGTTCGGGCCGCGTGTTCCCCGGCTGCCAGGGCGTCATCACCGCCTCGTCGACCAGCCCGCAGCAGTCGCTGAGCCGCGCGGTGTCATCGTCCCGCGTGATGACGATCAGCTGGTCGCCGGGGCCGATCAGGGTCTGCGGCGGCGGGTTCAGCAGGGGCCTGCCGTCACGCAGCAGGCCCACCACGCTGGAGGTGGCGTAGGCCAGCAGCGCGTCGCCGAAGGAGCGGCCGGTCAGGGCCGGATCGAACGTGAGGTAGAACTCGTCTCCGGCGAAGTCGAGGAGGTCGCGGTACACGAGGGAGAGTCCCGGGCGGCGGGCGGACTGGACGATCAGCCGGGCGGTGATCGCGTCGCTTTCCAGAACGGTGCCGTGCGTTCCCGCGGCGAGGGAGGCCGCCAGCCGGTACCGGTCGTCTCTGACGGCGGCGACGACGGGTGGCCCTTCCTGCTCGCCGAGGGCGGATCGCAGCGCCAGCAGCGTCTTGACCACTTCCGGGTCCGCCGACGGATCGTCATGGGGCAGCACCAGCACGGCGCTCGCCGCGCCGGGGTTGGCCAGGGCCAGCAGAGCCGGGTCGGTGGGCGGACCGCTACGGCAGATCAGCCGGGTACGGCCGGTGGCCCCCACCTTGCCGCTGAGGGCCTCCTCCATGCCGGTCTTGTCCCGGTCCGCCAGCACGGCCACCGCGCCGTACCGCTGGTTGGCGTTGGCGGCCACCAGTTCGCTCACCACCGTGAACACCTGCTCGGACCAGCCCAGGACCACCGAGTGCCCCTGCTCGATGACGGTGGAGCGGCCCCGCCGCAGCGCGGTGAGCCGCTCGGTGAGCCCGGTGGTGATCAGACCGACGAGGGTGGAGACGTACACCAGGGCGACCAGGGCGAGCAGCACCGACAACAGCACGCGCAGCAGCGGGCCTGTCGCCCCGCCGAGCCGCAGCGTCTCACCGGTGAGACGCCAGACCGCTGCCAGCCTCCCCGAACGGGTCGCGGGCGCGTGCGGGTCCGTCCACACCAGCACGGCGCTCGCCGGGAAGACGATGACGAGGCAGCCCAGGGCCAGCCAGCCGACGAGCGCGGAGGTGCCGCGGGCCAGCGTGGTGTCGAACCAGTACCGTGCCCTGCCCTTGAGTGAAGCCGTTCGTCCCACGCCTGCCCCCCTGTTCCGGCGGGGCCCGGCGGCGGCAACCGTGCCGCCGCTCCGGACTGCCCCGCCCGTCCCCCCACCGGCCGCGCCCGGCCACGCGGCCACCTGGAAGTGTGCCGACGAGTCGGCCGTGACACGCGGACCACCGTCTGAGGTTCATCCCTTCGGGGACATCGCCGGGGAGCCGCTCCCGTCCAAGTCCGATGCGGCGTCAGTGGTTTGACCTCGGCATCGCTCGTTCGGGGCAACGCCGCGACGCAGGTGGGCGGGTCGTGTCGGCCGACCGGTAGAAGTGCGGCATGACTGAAGATCACGAGGCCGTCTCGGCAGGTTCAGGTCTGTCCAGGCGTACCTTCACCACGGCGGCGGGAACGACGGCGGCGGCCACGGCTCTGGCCGGCGCTCCCGCCACGGCGACGCCCGCACGGGCCGTCCCTGCCGCACCAACGCCCACCAGGGGCGCGGACTTCGACAGATGCCTGGCGGTGGCCCGGGCCCTACTGGTCGTGGACGACCACGACCGCCCCCTGGTTCCTCGCTACGAGCGCGTACTCAAGGACGGACTGCCCGCCCGGCGGACGGCCACGCCCAAGAAGGTCCTCGTCATCGGGGCAGGCCCGGCCGGCCTGGTGGCGGCGTCGCTGCTGAAGCGGGCGGGCCACCACGTGACCGTTCTCGAGGCGAACGGCAACCGGGCGGGCGGACGCATCAAGACCTTCCGCCGGGGCGGCCACGAACGGGCCGCGCAGCCCTTCGCCGACCCCCGCCAGTACGCCGAGGCCGGCGCCATGCGCCTGCCCTCCAGCCACCCGCTGGTGATGGGTCTGATCGACCAACTGAACCTGAAGAAGCGGCGTTTCCACTACGTCGACGTCGACGCCGACGGCCGTCCCGCCAACCGCACCTGGATCTACGTCAACGGCATCCGGATGCGGCGCGAGGAGTACGCCCGCGCACCCCGCCGCATCAACCGGTCCTTCGGCGTGCCGCGCGCCCGCTGGGACACTCCCGCCGCCGCCATCCTGCGGTCGGTGCTGGACCCGGTGCGCGACGAGTTCAGCACCGTGGGCGCCGACGGCAAACGGGTCGACAAGCCGCTGCCGGAACGGGTGCAGGGCTGGGCCAGGGTCATCCAACGCTTCGGTGACTGGTCGATGTTCCGCTTCCTGACCGAGCACGCGGGGCTGGACGAACGTACGGTCGACCTGATCGGCACGCTGGAGAACCTCACCTCACGCCTGCCCCTGTCGTTCATCCACAGCTTCATCGGCTCCTCCCTCATCAGCCCCGACACCGCCTTCTGGGAGCTTGAGGGCGGCACGGCGGTACTGCCTGACGCACTACTGGCGCAGGTGCGTGACACGGTCCGCTTCGACCGCCGGGTCACCCGCGTCGAGTACCACGATCCCGACCGCCCTTCTTCCGACGCCCGGCACGTCGGCGCCAAGGGCCCCCGGGTGTGGGTGGACACGGTCTCCGAGGGACGCGACGGCCAGGTGGTGCGCGAGCAGTTCACCGCGGACGCCGCCGTGGTCACCGTTCCCTTCTCGGGTCTACGGCACGTGCAGATCAGCCCTCTGATGTCGTACCGCAAGCGCCGCGCGGTCACGGAACTGCACTACGACAGTGCCACGAAGGTGCTGCTGGAGTTCAGCCGCCGTTGGTGGGAGTTCACGGAGGCGGACTGGAAGCGTGAGCTGGACCGGATCGACCCGAAGCTGTACGACGCCTACCGTTCCGGTCGCGCACCCGCCGACGGCAGCCTGCTCGGCGCCCATTCCTCCGTGCCGGCCGGCCACATCACCCCGGCCCAGCGCACCCACTACGCCGCCAACCGCGCCGTCTCGCGCGACCAGCCCGAGGCCGTACACGTCGTGGGCGGCGGCTCGGTGTCGGACAGTGCCAACCGGTTCATGTACCACCCCTCCCATCCGGTGCCCGGCAGCGCGAGCGGAGTGGTGCTGGCCTCCTACAGCTGGGCGGACGACGCCCTGCGCTGGGACTCCCTGGACGAGGAGGCCCGCTACCCGCACGCCCTGTGCGGACTGCAGCAGGTCTACGGCCAGCGCGTCGAGGTCTTCTACACCGGCGCCGGACGCACCCAGAGCTGGCTGCGCGACCCCTATGCCTACGGCGAGGCGTCGGTCCTGCTGCCCGGCCAGCACACCGAGTTGCTGCCCTCCATCCCGCTGCCCGAAGGCCCGATGCACTTCGCGGGTGACCACACCTCCCTCAAGCCGGCCTGGATCGAGGGCGCCCTGGAGTCGGCGGTCCGCGCCGCGCTGGAGGTCCACACCTCGTGACCTGACGTAACTCGTCATCACGACGCCCGCTGCCCTTCGACTTGGGCAGCGGGCTTTCCCATGTCACGACCCGACGGTGGTACAAGGGGCGCATTCCGGGAGCGCGTAATCTTTCGAAACGCAACCACTCCAGATGTCGCGAATCGGCAACAGGCCTTCCGTTTCCCGATCTGTTGTTGAATCCTTTATCATGTGCAGTGAGGGGGAGTTGTGAAGGCTTCCCGTACCTCGGCACAGCCGTCCCCGTCGCGGGATCGCCCTTTGGTGGGTGGGCTGCGGACGACGCCGTCCGCATGACCGACTGGACCCGAGACGCATCAAATCCCCTGCTACATCCATCATCCAGCGTCGTATCCGACGGTGTACGTGGACGATGCATCAACTCATAGGTCTCGAATAGGTAAAGAGACTTCCGCTTCCGGGCGGCTTGTTGAACCCTGGAGATCCACAAATGAGGGGGAGTTGTGAAGATCGCCCGGCGTATCTGACGCACGGTTCAGGCAGGGGGCCTGGACCGGTCTTCGAGCCGGCGATGACTCAACTGGGCGTCACCGCAACCCGACGGGGGGTTGCAGCAAACGCTGTACAGCCCAGCGCATCACGCAGTATCCGACGCCGCGACCGCCTGATTCAGGACCAGGGGGCCGCATTCAGGGGCGCCGTTCCCGGGGCCGCCATGCCGGCGGACCGGCTGAAGGTGAGGAAAACCACCATGCACATCTGTGTTCTCGGGCAGGGATATGTCGGCCTGCCCCTGGCCTTACGGGCCGCCGAGGCCGCTCACACCGTGACCGGATACGAGCCCGACACGCGGCGCTGCGCTCAACTGGCGGCGGGGTCCTCCTACATCGAGGACATCGAATCCACGCGCCTGCAGGACCTGCTGCGCTCGGGGGCGTACAAGCCCACCGACGACCCGGAGGACCTCAAGGGCTTCGACGTCGCCGTCATCACCGTGCCCACACCGCTCACCGACCGTACTCCGGACCTGAGTTGTGTGCGCGATGCCGCCGGTGAGGTGGCCCTCCGGCTGGAGCCGGGCGCGACCGTGGTGCTGGAGTCCACCACACACCCCGGCACCACCCGCGACGTGCTCATACCCCTGCTGGAGGAGGGCTCCGGCCTGACAGCGGGACGGGACTTCCACGTCGGGTTCAGCCCCGAGCGCATCGACCCCGGGAACCCCGCCTGGCGGCTGGAGAACACACCCAAGATCGTCGCCGGGCTCACCGAGGCGTGCCTGAGTCAGGTGAAGGCCTTCTACGACACGGTCACCGACGCCACCGTACCGGCCTCAGGGCTGGAGGAGGCAGAGCTGGCCAAGGTCTTCGAGAACACCTACCGGCACGTCAACATCGCGCTGGTCAACGAGCTTTCCCGGATGGCGCACACGCTGGGCGTGGACGTCTGGCACACCCTGGAACTGGCCGCGACCAAGCCCTTCGGATTCACCAAGTTCCTGCCCGGGCCGGGCGTCGGCGGGCACTGCCTGCCCATCGACCCCGTCTACCTCAGCCACCACGTCAAGACGCAGCACGGGCAGACCTTCCGGCTCATCGAGCTGGCGCAGGACATCAACGACAGCCAGCCCGACTATGTGGTGCGCCGCCTGCAGGACGCGCTCAGCCGCCGCTTCCGCCGCAGCGTGCACGGCGCTCGCGTCCTCGCACTGGGCGCCGCCTACAAGCCGGGGACGGCGGACGCCCGCCAGTCGCCGGCCGTGCAGGTCATCGACCGCCTGCGCGACATGGGCGCGGACGTCACCGTCGTGGACCCCTATCTGCCGGACGGCGGATCACGGGAGATCCCCTTCGCCGCTGCGGGCAACGACGCGAGCGTCGCCGATTTCGACGCGGTCGTCCTGCTCACCCCACACGCCGAGTTCGACCTGGTCCAGGTCGCCGCCGAGGCCGCCTACGTCCTCGACACCCGAGGCGTCATGGGGGCGGCACCGCACGTCGAGCGGCTCTGACGGCCACGACCGCCGTTCGGCAGCGCGCACGCGGACCCCCGTGTGTGCCCGGCTGCCCCATCAAGCGCATCAATCACAGCTTCAACAACAATGAGCCAGAGGTAGGAATCACCATGGGTTACGACGACGGAGCACTTGCCAGAACCGGCGTGGGAGCGATCACGCTGTTCGGTGCGAGCGTCTCGCTGAACTGGATACTCGCCATCGCGGTGGCGCTCGTTCTGCTCGGCTCCTTCACCTACCGGGCCGTCACCCGGCACCAGCGAGGGCGTGTCTGACGTGTTCGATCACAAGTCCAAGCGGGGCCGGCGTGCTCCGTGGCAGACCTGGGTCTGTGTGGCCGCCGCTCTGGCGGCCACCGCCTGGACCCTCATCTACCACCTGTACTGGAGCGCCCAGCCCTGGGGAACAGCGCTGGTCTTCTACTGCGCCGTCACCGCCGTACTCATCTATTCCCTGGCCGCGGTGGTCAAGGGGCGGAGTTTCAGCCACCTGCCCGCACATGACGGCCGGGTGCTGGCCATCGTCCCGGCGTACAACGAACCGGCCGAGGCCCTGTACAAAACCGTGTGGGCGCTCATCGACCAGGTGCGTCCGCCCGAGGCGATCCATGTGGTCGACGACGGTTCCAGGGTTCCCGTGGTCCCGTTCGAGCATCCCTTGGTCACATGGCACCGCCAGGACAACGCGGGCAAGCGCGAAGCCCAGGCGCACGTCTTGCGGACGGTCGACCCGTCGACGTATGACCTCGTCATGACCGTCGACTCGGACTCGGTCGTGCACCGCATGGGTCTGTGGCATTGCCTGAAGGCCATGTCGGACGTGCGAGTGCAAGCGTGCACCGGCCTGACGCTGGTCTCCAACCGCGCGCACAACCTGCTGACCCGGGTGATCGACGTAGAGATCGTCACTTGGTGCTTAGTGACGCGCATGGCCCGCTCCCAGGTCGGAGCCGTCGCACCCACGTCCGGCATCCTCGCTGTCTACCGCAAGGAACTCGTCCTGGACAATCTGGACGACTACATCAGCTCCGGCACGGCGGGGGACGACCGGCGCCTGACGCACTACGCGCTTCAGCGCGGCCAAGTGGTGGCCGTCAACGAGGCCTGGGTCTACAGCAACATGCCCACCGACCTGAACGAACTGTTCACCCAGCGGGTGCGATGGTTCAAGTCGTACTGGCGCTACGTCGGCTGGGAGCTGACCAACTTCTCGGCGGCTCCTCTGTTCTTCCGCCTCTACGGTCTGGTCGTCACCGCGACCACGCCGATCCTGTACGCATGGGTCTTGTTCGTGCTGCCCTACCACACCGACAACAAGCTGCTGTTCGTGCAGGGCCTCGGCTACTGGCTCATCATGACCTATGCACAGACCGGCATGTACGCGGCACTGCGCCCTGAGCTGACGGTCAGCCAGAAGCTTGTGGCGTGGCTTTTCCTCACTCCTCTGGTGACCCTGCTCAACCTGTTCGTCGTCCGCCCCGCCATGTACTGGGCCCTCACCCAGGCGCGCACCACCCACTGGGGCACGCGCAAAGTGCCGGTGCCATCGGTGGAGCAGGCCTGAGGCCCAGTCGGAACAAGGGAAGGGAAAAAGGACGCGCCCCACAGCCCACGAGGCGGACATCTGCTGGGGCGGTCGCCCCCTCGACCTCACGGCCTGAACGACCCTCCGACTATGCGATCGACCGCGCCAAGGTGTTCGCCTGGCTCCGCTCACCCCAAGCGGTCGGCGACATACGTCGCGAGTGTCTCTCGGGACGGATGTCCCCAGCCGATGCAGAACGGGTGCCCGGCCGGATCCGCGTACACCTGGTGCCCCTCGACGGCATCGAGATCAGGAGCCGGTTGAAGAAGCCGGGCACCCAGGGCGATCACCTCTTGGTGCGCAGCTCGCGGGTCGTTGACGTGCAGGTCGAGATGAACTTGCTGGGGGGTCGTGCCGTGCGGCCAGTCGGGCGGGACGTGGTTCGGCGCCCGCTGGACGCCGATCCGCCACTCTCCGGCAGCGTCGATGACACTGTGCCAATCGTCGTCCTCGAAGACGTGCCCGCCGAGCACGCCGACCCAGAACGTGCTTTCCGCATGGAGGTCGGCCGCGTCGAACACGATCACCTGACGGACCATGTGCATACCGCGCACACTACGCGAGCGCGTGCCTGCCGGACAGCTCGTGCCAGGCCTGGCCGTGACCGGACCCGGCGAACGTGAATGGTCACCGCACCAGCCTGTGCAACCCCGCGGTGCGGCTCGCGGCGCGGCCGGCAAGCCGCACCCACGTGCATTGATGCGCCGATCGCATGCACAGATCTCGGTCTCGATCCTGGACACCGATCCGGTACCGCTCCGAGACTCTCGCGTAGCACCTCGGTCTGCCCCGTCGGCCGCCGCCGCGGGTCGTCCCCCCCCCCGAGAAAGCGAGCGTCGCATGCCGACAGACCCGTGTTTCGCCGCAGTGGCCGTCCTGCTGCCGTGCACCATGACCGGACACACCCCCGCTCCCACGACCGTCGCCCGGCCAACCGGATCCACACGCAGAGGCATCCGGTCCGGATGCCCCACCGACTGAGACGAGGGCCCATGGGACACATCACCAGACGTACCCTCCTCGCCGGCACGGCAGGTGCGGTCACGGCGCCGGCCGTGAGCACGGCAACCGCTGCGGCCGCCGACACCACGACGGTCACATCTGCAGGACGACAAGCGGCCGGACTCAATCCGGTCCTGCGGACGGACCTCGTCACGCGGGTGACGCCGAGGAACAACTGGCTGGTGACCGCCGTCGCCATCCAGTACGGGCACCCGATCGACTTACCAGGCGCGGTGATCCCGCCCTCCGCCTTCGAGGTGAAGGCCACGGTGGGCGGGCAGACCGCGGCTCGCACGGTGACCCGGGTCTACTCCAACTCCGCCGCCGAAGTGGACGACCGGGCTCGTCCCGGACGGCCGGGGGACCGGCTGATCGTCGAACTCGACCCGAACGACGCCAACGCTCGGGCCGCCGGCACCGATCCCCTTCCGCTGGACCGGGCGTACTCCGTCAGGCAGGTGGCGGACGTGCGTGCCCCGGGAGGCGAACCTGTCCTGAAGGCCGGCCCGTTCGCGAGCCGGAACGACGACGTCATCACCCCGGTGGTCGACCGCTTCACCGCCGGTTCCTTCACCGACTCCGCCGGTTTCGAACTCGACTTCCGGCTGTACCAGCCCGAGGGATACGTACGTGATCCTCAAACGCGCACGCGGTACCCGCTCGTCGTCACCCTGCACGGCGGTGGCGAAGTCGCGGACAACAACATGACCCAGCTCACCTCCAACCGGGTCGCGGTCACCTTCGCCACACCGCAACGGCAGCGCCGCAACCCCGCGTTCGTCCTCTCTCCGCAGATTCCCCTGCCTCGGCCCATGGACGGACCCGACGGCACCGACTGGACCGACGCCAAGGTCCAGGCCGCGCTGAGCGAACTCATCGACACCTTCGTGGGCGAGCACTCCCGGAACATCGACAGAAGCCGGCTCTATCTCGTCGGCCTGTCCTCGGGCGGGCGCGGCATCTACAGCCTGCTGGCGAAGCGCCCCGACGTGTTCGCGGCCGCCCTGCCCACGGCCGGCTGGGGCGATGCGGCCACCATGGACCGGATCACACACATTCCGATCTGGGCCGACCACTCGGTCGACGACCCGGTCGTCCCCTACCGTGAGGGCCGGTTCGGCAATCCCGGAACCTGGACCCTGATGAACGCGCTGGAGACCGCCGGCGCACGAGTCGTCCGTGCGGAGTGGGCCAACGATCTGCCGAAGGCCCAGTTCGAGGCCCGCTCCCGGGCGCTCCTGAGGCAGGCCCGGGCCACCCACAGCCACGTACTGTTCACCAGCTACACGCCAGGAACGACGCCGGTGAACCCGCACCTCGCGTGGGGTCAGACGTATGAGAACGACGTGGTCATCGACTGGCTCTTCGAACAGTCCCGGCCCCGTTCCGGGTGATCGCCGGTCACAGGATTCCCCCTCCTCGTCCGCTCCGGCCCGCCCGGGTCACGAGGGTTCCGGTCGTCTCTTCTCCTTCCGCACCGTGAGAGCTCGCCTTCCGGCTCGCTCCGGCAGCGCTTACAGTGCGGGCGCACCTCGCTGTCCGGTTACCGCGCTCCCACCGCATTCCGGAGGTACAACGATGCGTCCACGCAGTCCTTCAACCCTCGCGACCGTGCCGTTACGGACGCGGTCCCGGCCCATGACGGCACTGATCGCGCTGGCCACCGCCATCGGCTTGGCCCTGACCCTGCTGACCGCCGCCGCGCCGCCGGCGGCTGCCGCCGACCTGCTGTCCCAGGGCAAGCCCGCCACGTCCTCGTCGACCGAGAACACCTCCACCCCCGCGTCGGCGGCGGTGGACGGCAACCCCAGGACGCGCTGGTCGAGCGCCTTCAGCGATCCGCAGTGGCTGAGAGTGGATCTGGGTGCCACCGCCGCGATCAGCCAGGTGGTGTTGCGCTGGGAGGCCGGGTACGGCCGCGCTTTCCAGGTCCAGACCTCCGACGACGGCACCGCCTGGAGCACCCTCTACTCCACCACGACCGGCGTCGGCGGCGTGCAGACCCTCGACGTGAACGGCAAGGGCCGGTACGTCCGCGTCCACGGCACCCAGCGCGGCACCCCGTACGGCTACTCGCTGTGGGAGTTCCAGGTGTACGGCTCCCGGGGCGGCACCCCTCCGGGCAACGGGATCCCCGACCCGACCACCGCTTCCCTCGAGGCCGCCGACGGTCCGCTGCCCACGGCCACCTACACCGTGCCCCAGACCACCGGATACGGCTCCGGCACCGTCACCTACCCGACGACCGGCGGCGCGTACCCGGGCGTCGTACTGATGCCGGGCTATCAGGGCACCCAGCAGAACCTGCAATGGCTCGCACCCCGCCTCGCCTCATGGGGCTTCGTCGTCATCAACGTCGGAACCAACACACTCACCGACGATCCCGAATCGCGCGGCCGCCAGATCACCGCCGCCGGCACCCAGCTACTGGCGCTCGGCAACGCCTCCGGCAACCCGATATCGGGGAAGCTCAACGGCACCCTGGGGGCCGCCGGTCACTCGATGGGGGGCGGTGGCGTCATGGCGGCCCTCCGGGACGACCCGCGCTTCCGGGCGGGCGTGCCCACGGCCCCGTACCACACGAACCCGAACTTTTCCGGAGTGACCGAGCCCACCTTCTTCCTGACGTGTGAGAGCGACCCCGTCGCCAACGGCGACAGCTACGCGGTGCCCTGGTACAACTCCATGTCCCAGGCCGAGAAGCTCTACATCGAGGTTCCCGGCGACCATCTGTGCCCGATGACCGGATACGGCAACAAGGCCAAGCAGGGCAAGTGGATCGTGTCGTTCTTCAGCCTCTGGCTGCGGGCCGACACCCGCTTCAGCCAGTTCCTGTGTGGTCCGGCACGTGACGCCGACAAGAACAACACGTCCCTGGTCACGCAGTGGATGGACACCTGTCAGTTCTGACCCGCTCGCTCGGAGCGCTGCGCGGCCCCGCCGACGTGGCGCTCCGAGCCTGCACCCGCTCCGGTGCTTGTCACGGAATCTGCCGTGTCCCACCGGAGAGGGAGGCGGGCGGAAGGCTGCCGCTCGTAGCAGTTGCCTCGTCGGGCGCCAGGCGTAGATGGGCAGTGATCTGCTTCCCGCGGGCGTGGACCGTAGAGACGACTCTGTCGCTGACCGTGTGCACGATGTGAAGGCCGTGGCCGCCCACCCGGTGCCGATTGCCTTGCCTCACCCTTGGTGGCTCGGTGGAGTTGTCCCACACGGTGATCGTCAGTTCTTCACTGGAGAGGTGCACGCTCAGCCCGCAGGGACCGGGGGCGTGCCGGATGGCGTTGGTGATCAGTTCGCTGACGGTGAGTTCGGCGTCCATGGCCACGAGTGCGGGAACAGGGTCGCGGCCGGTGTGCGGGGCATGAGCGAGAAAGGCGCGAAGGGCCTGGCGAGCGTCGATGGCGCAGGCCGCACCATCGGTCCACACCGCGCTGCAGCGTAGCGTGGTGAGCTCGTCCGTGCCCCGCTCATCTGCCGCCTGCTTCATAAGCGGGATGACCATGTGGGTTCTTTCGTTGTGGTCGCCGCTCCGGGCGGCTTTCGGTCGTGCGTATACCCGGACACCGCCGGTGCACACGGTGCGCAGCCTCCCGATGCCCGACACACGGAGTGCCGCGAGGGTGAGCACGACGGAGAACCGCTTCGGGGCTGTGACACTTGCGGGGCCCGCTGCGCTATGACCAGTAGGGCCATGACCACGGCCCTTCGCAAGACCCGCTCTTCCCCCGTGAGCGGGTCTTGCCCACGGTGCGGGCAGGTGCCCTCCCCCCGGTCGCCTGCCCGCTCCGTGGCCGCCCCGATCCGCGCACCCGCCCCTGGCGGCAGTGTGATCGCGACACAAGACGGCAGACGCGGTACGTCCTTCAACCGCCGCCGCTCGGCGTATGCGCCGACCTCCCACCACCACGCCCCGCCTCAGGCCCCGGTTCGGACACGGCACCGTCAGCCTGCTCTGCGCCTGTCGGCCGTCCTCCAACACCCGCAGGACAGCTTCGTCCGTGCGGTTCGCAAAATGCCTCCCAGCGAACATTTCGGTAAGTCGCCGGATAGGAAGCCATATTTAGGCCTCCGCTGGTGCGGGTGTAACACGATGGCCCCCGCAGGGCGCAGAAGTAGGCGGAAAGGGTCACTGGCCGAAGCTGAATCTCGGTTCCGGGACGACCTGCCGACAAAGCGCATGCCAGATCGGATTTACTGTGAACAGCACCGACCCGGTTTCCGGATATCAGCCCTACGACCAGCCCCCGAGGCCCGACCACGCCACGCGCTACCAGGCCGGGACACGGCGGGCAGCCCTTGCGATCTGCACGATCGCTGACATCGCGGCCGGTGTGCTGGGCCTGTGGATCGTGCTCTACCTGCTCGACGCCAACCAGGCCAACACATTTGTGGAGTTCGTGCGAGGAACTGCGGACTGGTTGTCCGGGTGGGCACAGGATATTTTCACCATGGACACAGACGGCCTACGTGTTGTCCTCAATTATGGTCTCCCGGCCGTCATATATTTGCTGATCGGTCATGGGATTGCCGCCCGGCTCAACCGGGCCTGACGGAATTACTGGCAATCACCCAAGCCGGAATGAGCACGACATCGGAAGGAACAGTGCTGTGACACCTGCTCCCAGCGGAAGCGATCACGTCCCCATCTACGAGGACTTGGTCCGTGAACGAGGCGACGTGGTGGCCGAGGCCCAGATGGCCGCCGATCATACGCAGCACCAGGCAGCCGAGCTGCTCGGCACAGACCATGCCGACCAGCCGTACCTGCCGACTGCATGACAGGTAGTGAGGGTCTCCCCGTAAAGGCGCCGACGCGAACGGCGACGGCGCGACCTGCGCGGTCGCCCGTTCGGCGCTGAATCACCGTCCATGCCGGGAAGCCCGGCAGACGGAAGAGGAGCCGGCGCGCTGCTCGCAGGGGCAGACGGTCGTGCGAAGCCGCCCGCGCCCAGGCCCTGGCGGCGGGGTTCCACCGCGCGGACGTCGCGGAGGGACCAGGCCTGACCCGCGCCGCTCCCGGCGCGCCCTGCCCCGCCCACGAAGAGAGCCGCAGCGACGAAGGACGGAACCCTTCGCTGGGCGGTTGGGCCCAGCGGGTGCCGAGAGCCCCGGACGCGCGCCCAGCCGTCGCCTGAGCGACGGCACGAGGGTGAGGAACACAACCGCCTTCATCGAGTGGTCCGCGTGGCTACCCCCGCCCTCCCCGCTGACAGCTATAGCGTCGTCGTCGGCTGACGGGCGTGTTCTTGGCGTGATCAGACGAGAGGCCCCAGGGCCGCCACCCCTGCGGAAGGGCCCTCCGACGCCCCTCCGCAAGCCGTGCCTCGTCCCACGTCCACCTCGGGGAGCGACTTGTGCCTGTGTTCGACCAGTTGACTTCCGCTCCCTGGCCGATCGCCGTCCTGGCCGCGGACACGGTGTCCGAAGGTGACCTTGCCGCGGCCCGCGCGCAGATGGGGTTTTCGCTGGCCTGGCACATCGTCGTGGCCTGCCTCGGGGTGGGGCTGCCGGCGCTGACGTTGATCGCGGAGTGGTACGGCATCCGTACCGGCAAACCCGTACACCGCCTGCTGGCGCGTCGATGGGCCCGCGCGATGGGGGTGCTGTTCGCGGTCGGCGCTGTCTCCGGCACGATTCTCAGCTTCGAGATGGGGCTGTTGTGGCCCGGCCTGATGGGAACGTACGGGCAGGTGCTCGGCTTGCCCTTCGCGCTGGAGGGCATCGCCTTCTTCATCGAGGCGATCTTCCTGGGCATCTACCTCTACGCCTGGGACCGGCTGCCGCCCAAGCGGCATCTGCTCACCGGCCTGCCGATCGTGGTGGCCGGCGTCGCCTCGGCGTTCTTCGTCGTCTGCGCCAACGCCTGGATGAACCAGCCCCGCGGCTTCACGCTGCGCGACGGCCGGGTCATCGGCGTGGACCCGTGGGCGGCCATGCTGAACCCGGCAAGCCCGCCGCAGACCGTGCACATGATTCTGGCCGCGTTCATGGTGGCCTCCTTCCTCACCGCTTCGGTCTACGCGGTCGCCCTGCTCCGGGGCCGCCGGGACGCGTACCACAAGGCCGGCTTCGGCATCCCCTTCGCGCTCGGAGCGGTGGTGACCCCCTTCCAGATTTACGTGGGCGACTGGGCCGCCCGGTTTCTGGCCGAGTACCAGCCGACCAAGCTGGCGGCCATGGAGGGCGTCTACACCACCGGCTCCCACGTCCCGCTCACCCTCGGAGGCGTCGCCCTCGACGACTCCCTGCGCTACGGGCTGGAGGTCCCGAGCGGGCTCTCCCTGCTGGTCGGGTACCACCCCGGCACGGTCGTCCAGGGCCTGGACAAGGTGCCGCGCAGCCAGTGGCCGGCGGTGACCGGGGTGCACTGGGCGTTCGACCTGATGGTGGGCATCGGGTTCTTCCTGCTGGCCCTCGGGGTCTGGCTGCTGGTGTCGTGGTGGCACGGGCGCCGCAGGGACGGCGAACTGCTCGACCGGCGCGGCTCCCGCCTCTTCCTGGGGCTGGCCGCCCTGAGCGGTCCCGCCTCGGTCGTCGCGCTGGAGAGCGGCTGGTGTGTCACCGAACTCGGGCGGCAACCCTGGATCGTCTACGGGATCATGACGGTGCGGGACGCCGTCAATCCGGCTCCCGGCCTCATGACCGGTCTGTGGCTGGTCCTGGTCGTCTACGCCGCCATGACCGTCGCGACGGTGTACGTCCTGCGCCGCCTGGTCAAGAACACGGCCGTGCCGATGGCGCCGCAGGAGGAGGACGTCGAGAGCTACCCCGTCGTATAGCCCCTCGTACAGACCACCCTCGCCCCGTTCACGTCGGTACCACTGGAGGTGACCGTGCTCGCGGACACGGCTCTTGCTGTCATGTGGGTGGGCCTCACCTGCTACGCCCTCTTCGGCGGCGCGGATTTCGGCGCCGGTGTGTGGGATCTGCTCGCCGGCGGAACCCGACGGGGGCAGGCACAGCGCCATCTCATCGAGCACTCCATCGGGCCGGTCTGGGAGGCCAATCACGTCTGGCTGATCTTCGTGATCGTGCTGCTGTGGTCCGCCTTCTCACCCGTCTTCGCCGCCGTGATGTCCACGCTCTACCTGCCGCTCACTCTCGCGGCGCTGGGCATCATCGCCCGCGGGGCCGCCTTCGCCTTCCGCAAGGCCAGCAGCGAGCTGTGGCAACAGCGCCTGTTCGGCGCCTGCTTCGCCCTCTCCTCGCTGATCACCCCGTTCTTCCTCGGCGCCGTGGCCGGCGGGGTCGCCTCCGGCCGGGTCCCGCCCGGCATCGCCGGAGGCGACGTCATCACGAGCTGGCTCAACCCCACCTCGGTCCTCGGCGGCGTCCTTGCCGTCCTCACCTGCGCACACCTCGCCGCGGTATACCTGTGCGCCGACGCCACCCGTGACGGCCGGACCACGCTCGCCTCGGCCTTCGCGCACCGCGCCACGATCAGCGGCCTGGCCGGCGGAACCGTGGCCTGCGCCGGCATCGCCGTCCTGCACGCCGACGCCCCCGAGCTCTTCCACGGTCTGACCCACCGCGCCCTGCCCCTCGTCATCCTCAGCATCGTCGCGGGCGTCGCCGGCCTCGTCCTGCTCAACAGGCGCCGGTACGTGGCGTCACGCCCCGCCGCGGCGCTGGCAGTCGCCGCGATCCTGTGGGCCTGGGGCGCGGCGCAATACCCCGCCATGCTCGTCGGCAGCACCACAGTCGATCAAGCTGCCTCGAGCAGGTCCGTGCTGTGGGCATGTCTGATTGCGTTGGCCGTCGGAGCAGCCCTGTTGGTCCCCTCCCTGTGGCTTCTCTACGCGACCTTCCAGCGCCGCACCCCTGCCGCGCCCGAGGCCCGTACCGAGCCGCCGCCCGCCTCCTCATGAGTCAGGTGCCGCGCCGTCCACTCGGGTGAGGCCGCGCTCACCCGGATGGCGGGCTGATCGACCTCGGGGTGCCCCGTCACCGTTCGGGCACGATTTCCCCACCGCCGGACACACGGAAATCTATGCCGCCCAGAGTAGACATTGGGCGCTGGCATGGTTATGGTTTCTCTCGTAACCCAGAGAGACAGCAGGACCTGGCAGAAACGAACTGCCGGTCAGCAGTACCCGAAGTGGCAGTACCCGCAAGTGCAGTTCGCAGTACCCAGCAGTACGCAGTACCCCGCAAAGTACGTGAGCACCGAGGAAAGAACGGAGGAACCCGCGCCATCAGGATCGCCCGGGCTGAAACCGTGAGCCCGGGTACCGCAGGACATCGATAGTGAGGTGGTCTCCGGTCAAGCAACCGCGATCCCCGCGACCCCGACAGCATCTCGGTCGGGTCAGCGGAAACAGGGAGCCGGCGCAGCAACAAGGCCGGCAGATGGTCTAGCAGTTCCTTCGGGGTCCTGGTGCCACAAGCACCAGGACCCCTCGACGCGTGCCACAGAGAGGTGCGATGACAGCAGACGACACGTACGGCCGTCTCGACGACGACGACTACCCCGCCTACACGATGGGCCGGGCCGCGGAAATCCTCGGCACCACCCAGGGCTTCCTCCGTGCCATCGGGGAAACCCGCCTCATCACCCCGCTGCGGTCCGAGGGCGGCCACCGCCGCTACTCCCGCTACCAACTGCGCATCGCCGCCCGCGCCCGGGAACTCGTCGATCAGGGCACCCCCATCGAGGCCGCCTGCCGCATCATCATCCTCGAAGACCAGCTTGAAGAAGCCCAGCGCATCAACGCCGAATACCGCCGCGCCGCCGAATCGACGACATGACCTTCCGCACGGATCATCCGCCTGTGCAGGTCGCCCTGCAGGCCGCCCTGCAGGGCCGTCCTGGAGGGGCGAGGTGACGGCGTGACGCAGGTCGTCGGGGGCGAATCAGTTGCCGGGAAGGTTGGGCGAGCAACACGCGGGTGAAGCCCGTGAGTTGGCCATCGGCGAGCCGCGGGCCGACGAGGATGTCGAGGTGGGTCCCACTGTCTCAAAGGCCCACTTCGGCGGTCAGGCGGGCTGCCACAGCTCGACCCGGTTGCCCTCCGGATCGGTGACCCAGCCGAATCGGCCGACACCCGCCATGTCCTGCGTCTCGGTGGCCACGTCCGCTCCCTTGGCACGCAGTTGCGCGAGCATCGCATCGAGGTCGCGGACGCGGAAGTTGAGCATGGTGTGCTGTGCGCGGGACCCGAGATAGTCGGTCTCGGACTCGAACGTCGCGAACACCGTCGGTCCGGCGCCCTGGTGCCACAGACCGTTCTCGTCGGCGTCCAGGCCCAGGCACTCGCGATACCACGCGCCCAGGGCCGCCGGGTCAGAGGCCCGCATGAAGTATCCACCGATTCCCAGCACACGTTCCATGCCGCCATCTTGCCAGGTCGGCGACCGGGCGGGCCGCGCCACACCATCGCCCGCCGCAGTGCAGCAACCGCAGGACGGCGTGGGGGACGGTAACCGGGTCTCGCGGGGCGCGTACGTGCTGTGGCATGCGTCGCACCGGCCATGTCGGTCCTTTCGGCGGGAAGGAGAGTCCGTAACTCAAGGAGGCGGATGTGGCGCGGGATCGGATCGGTTTGGCTGAGGTACTGACGGCGGCGGAAGACGCCGCGCCGGTGGGCTCCCTCGACGTGGTGGCGCGCAACCTGCGCGACCGGTTCGGTGCGCGATATGTGTCGTTCCTGTTCGTCGACGTAGTAGGCCGACGACTGCTGCGCGTCAGCGAGAAAGTGACTACGCAACAGGAGCGCCGCGCCGAACAGGTCCCCCTCGCCGGCAGCGTCTACGACGAGGTCCTGCACACCCAGAAGCTGGTGATAATGCCGGAGGACGAGCAGGGGCAGCGGGTACTCGCCCCCGTGACGAACCGCGGTGACACCATCGGTGTCCTGGAGTTGTTCCTCGCCCAGGCCACGCAGGACGTGCTGGATCAGATCGAAGAGGCCGCGCACGCGCTGGCGTACATCATCGTCACCGACCGCCGGTTCACCGACCTCTACCACTGGGGCAATCGCACCCACTCGGTCAGCCTGGCCGCGGAGATCCAGCGCCAGCTCCTGCCCTCGGCCTCTTCCTGCGACGCCGCCGAATTCGCCCTCGCCGGCGCCCTGGTGCCGGCCTCCGACATCGCCGGTGACACCTACGACTACTCCCTCGACCACGACGCCCTGCACCTGTCCGTCACCGACGCCATGGGCCACGACGTCGACGCCTCGCTCATGGCCACCCTCCTGGTCAACGCCTCCCGCGGCGCCCGCCGCGCCGGCAAAGACCTTGCAGAGCAGGCTCGTCAGACCCACCAGGCCCTCCTCGACCACGGCCGACGGACCTTCGCCACCGGCCAGATGGTCCGCATCGCCCTGGACGGGACCCGTGCCGAGCTCGTCAACGCCGGCCACCCCTGGCCGCTACGGCTGCGCGACGGCACGGTCGATGAACTGCACCTGGCCGTGAATCTTCCCTTCGGTGTCGTCGGGCAGGGCCCGTACCACGTGCAGGACATCGACCTGCGCCCCGGTGACCGCCTCGTGCTCTACACCGACGGCATGCAAGAACGCCAAGCGGAAACGGTGGACCTGCCCGACATCATCCGTGCCACAGCCGCTGAGCACCCGCGCGAGGTCGTACGCACTCTGGTCGCCGCCGTCACCGACGCCTGCGACGGCCACGTGAGAGACGACGCCACCGTGCTCTGTCTGGACTGGCGTGGGCCGAGGTAGAACGCAGGCGAAGTGCCTTGACCTCAAGTCCAGTTGAGCTTCTACGGTCGGTCGTGTCGAACCAGAAGTCACGGAGGGACCGGCAGTGGATTACTCGCACAACGACGCCGAACTGATCCAGCAACCCATTGGCTACTGGAGTTGGGCCGCCTTCAAGGCCGTCGTCACCCGCACCGGGGGCGCACTGGCGCAGATCGGCACCACCCAGCCGCAGTGGTGGGTCCTCGCTCGGGTCGCACGCGCCGACACCCTTCACACCCGCGACGAACTGACCCGTCTCTTCAGGAACTACCTCGACACCGGCTCGGAAACCATGGGGTGGGAGATCGACAGGACCATCGCCCAGGGCTGGATCACCGAGGATCCCGAGGGACGACTGAGCATCACGGCCGAAGGCAGGGCGTTCCACGAGAAGGCCGCGGCCCTTCAGAAGGAGCTGTGGGCGGAACGGCACGCGGGTGTCTCCGACGAGGAGTACTTGACCACCCTCAAGGTGCTGCAGCGATTCATCCACAACACCGGCGGGCGTGCCTGGCACCACTAGGTTCTCTTGTTCCGTCGGACAGGAGCAGAGCCGGATCAGAGGGGAATGGGGGGCGGGCCTGGGCGGGCTTGAAATCATGTCGCCCGCGGTCGCCTCGTTCGATATCGTCGCGGGATTGTTTTGACTGCTGGGGCCCATGGTGTTCGCGAGTTGGTGTCCCCGCAGTTCCCGGACTGAGAGCAGGTTTCGTCATGGCATGTCGTATCAGTGAGCTCGTGCTCGGTTGCCGCGATCCCGAGGGGCTGGCGCGGTTCTGGTGCGAGGTCCTGGACTTCGTCGTACTCGATCGCGAGGACGACGGCACGCTGGAGATCGGTCCGCGCGAAGGGTTCGGTGGTCCGCAGCCGACGATCATTCTCAGTCGCAGGGACGAACCGGAGAAGGGGAAATCCCGGCTGCACATCGACGTCAACCCGACCGACCGGGATCAGGACGCCGAGCTCGAACGCCTTCTGAAGCTCGGTGCCCGCCCGGCCGACATCGGCCAGACAGGTCAGGAGCAGTGGCATGTCCTGACGGACCCCGAAGGCAACGAGTTCTGCCTGCTCAAGGCGCGTCTCAACCCACTCTGACGCTCATCGGTCGCGCCTTCACGCCAGTTGGCCGCTGCGCCGACTGGCTGTGGGCCGAGTACATCACCGTGCGTTCCGGAAGCCCGGCAGGATCAGGCACAGCACGGCCGCGGCGGCGGTCGTGGCGGCGAAGGCGCCGACCGCCCAGGCGCCGGACACGTGCTGGACGAGCAGGCCGGCGATCAGCGGTGCCAGCGCCGCCAGCGCGGTGGCCGCCATCATCACGGTGCTGATGACTCGGCCGCGCATTTCCTCCGGCGCGCTGCGCAGCACGGCCGCGACCAGCGCGCCGTTCGCGGCCGGCGCGAGCAGCAGCGCCAGCGCGACCGGCGCCGCCACCAGCGGTGACGGGATGAGCAAGGCCGCGGCGCCGAACAGCAGGGCACCGGCCAGGGTGATCGTGGTGGCCAGGGTGGCAAGGCGGGTGCGCCCCTGCAGCCGGGGTGCGACCACGGCGCCGAGCAGCCCGCCGGCTGCGATGGCCGCCTGAACCAGCCCGATCACCGCGGTGGAGGTACCGTCCTGTCGCATCGCGAGGGTGATGCTGAAGATCACGCCGCTGAAGGCGAAGTTCACCAGGGGCGTCTGGATCACCGCCGCGCGTAGAACGGGCACCTGCCAGACGAGCTTGAGGCCATCGGTCACCTCACGCCACAACGACGTGCGCCCGGCCGCGTTCTCCGGGCGGAATCGCCCGCGGATCCGGCTGACGGAGCTGAACGAGACCGCGAAGGACAAGGCGTCGGCCAGAAACGGGACGGCTCGGCCCACCCCGAACAGCGCCCCGCCGATCGCCGGACCGGCCAGGCCCGCACCGTACGCCCGGGCTTCGGTGGCGGCCCACGCCTGCTCGAGCTGCCCGTCCGGCACGATTCCCGGCAGCGCGGCGGCGGCGGACGGGTCGAAGACGGCACCGGCGGCCCCCTCGATCAGGCTCACCGCCAGGACCACCGGCCAGGAGGCGAGATCGAGCACGATCAGGATGCCGAGCAGAGCCAGCAGAACGGCGCGCACGACATCGCAGATGATCATCGTCAGCCGCCGGTCGAAGCGGTCCGACAGCGCCCCGGCGGGCAGTTGCAGGCAGAGCAGGGCAACCGCCCGGACCGTACCCACCAGCCCGGCGAGCACCACCGAGTGGGTCAGGGCCAGAATGAGCAGCGGGTAGGCGATCCCGCTGATCTGCGTGCCGGTGTCGGACAGCAACTGTCCGATCCACAGCATCCGGAAGCCCTTGTTGCGCCGGAGCGGAGTCTGTCGTGGCACATCGGCGGTTATCTCGACTCCGCTGGCGTCGCTCACCCCGACACGATAGGCGTCGGGGGTGTCACCGGGCCAGGTCCTGGCGGCCTTCTTCGACGGCCACCGGCAGACGTTCAAGCACGTCGTCGGAGGGGCGACGGCGGTGGCGGCCCATCAGCTGCGGCGTGGCCCCGGTCCGGGCTGGGGCTTGGGTTCCGGTTCCGGTTCCGGCTCGGAGAGATGCGCCGCCGCGCGGCGGGGGAGCAGCAGTGGGGTCGCCAGCAGGAGCACGCCGGCCAGACCGATGGCCGGGCGCGGGCCGAGCAGGCCGCCCAGCGCTCCCCAGACGGCCGTCAGCAGCGCGGTCGAGGCCTTGTTCGTCACCAGCCAGGCGGAGAGCGTGCGGGCGGCCCGGTCGGTCGCGGTGCGCTCGAGGCGGTAGGTGGCGTAGACGGGGTTGAAGACCCCGCAGCAGAAGATGAGTCCGAACTCGACGCCCATCACCAGCAGCAGCCCCGCGGTGCCCGGCCCGAGAAGGGCAAGGCCGATGGGCCAGACCGCGCGCAGCGACCCGGCCGCGACCAGGACCTGGTGCTGTCCGAACCGGGTGACGAGCGGCCGGGCCAGGCGCGAGCCGAGCAGCCCGCCGATCGAGGGCGCGGCGAAAGCGAGGCCGTACTGCCACGGTGTGAACCCGAGCGGGCCGAGCATCAGGACGGCCAGCAACGGCTGGGCGGCCATCACCAGACCGTTGAACAACGCGGTGTTGAAGAACAGCGGGCGCAGCGCCCCGTCGGCGAGGATGTACCGCCAGCCGTCGAGCAGGTCCCCGGCCCGCGGGTGCGCGGCCTTCCGGCGCTCGGGCCGCGGCTCGTGCCCGCCCAGCGCGCGGATGCCCAGAGCCGAGAGCAGGTAGCTGACCCCGTCAGCCACCACCGTCGCCACCGGACCGAGCAGCCCGATCGCCGCGCCTCCCAGGGGCGGTCCGATGATCGTCGCGGTCCAGGCCGTGGACTCGAACCGGGCGTTGGCGACGAGCAGGTCCTCGGCCGGCAGCAGCGTCTTCAGGTACGCGCCGGAGGCGGCACGGAACGCGACGTCGGCCGCCGCGACGACGACCGAGACCACCATGAGCTGAAGGAAGGTGAGCGCGCCGAGCGCGAACGCGGCGGGGATCGTCAGCAGCGCCGCGAACCGCACCAGGTCCATCGCGATCAGCACCGTCCGCTTGCGGCGGAACTCCACCCACGGGCCGAGCGGCACCGCCACGGCCGCACCCACCGCCGCCCCTATGGAGGCGAGCGCGGCGACCTCGGCCGGTCCGGCGTGCAGCACCTGGATCGCGATCAGCGGAAACGAGCCGAAGGCGAGCCACGTGCCCAGCGTGCTGGTCGCGTACGCTCCCCAGAGCCACCCGAACCGGCGCCCCAACCGAGGCCCGAACCGAGGTCCCAACAGATCTCCCAGCCGGTGCCCGCTCCTCATGCCCGACGCCCCCGTCACTCGCCCCGCACAACCGATCCGCGATCGGAATCATCAAAGCGAGCCACGCACCTGGGAATCAAACAACTCCAGGGCCGCCAGCCACAACCGACGGTTGTGTCCATAGGGTAGGCGCATGGATCTCGACACCGTCCGGACCTTCGTCGCCGCCGCCGACGCGAGGCAGTTCCAGGAGGCCGCCGCCGAGCTGGCGGTCACCCAGCAGGCCGTCTCCAAACGCATCGCCGCGCTGGAGCGCCACCTCGGGGTGCGGCTGTTCACCCGCACCCCGCGCGGCGCCGAGCTCACCATCGACGGACAGGCGTTCCTGCCCCACGCGCGCGAGTTGCTGCGCGTGGCCGAGCGCGCGGTGGCGTCCGTACAAACCGGCCGCCGTCCGCTGCGCGTCGACGTGATCGCCTCGCGCGTCGCGCCGTCGGGCCTCATGCGCGGCTTCCACCGCGCGTACCCCGAGATCGAGCTCGACGTGGTGATGCTGTTCGACGTCGAGACGGCCGTCGCAGCCATCCGGTCCGGGGCGATCGACGCGTCCTTCCGCGCCGTCGCCGCGCCCGGCCGGCCACTTCCCGACGACATCGAGTCCGTCCGGGTGCTCGACGAGCCGCACCAGCTGCTCACCGGCCCCGCCCACGCGCTGGCGGGCGCCCGCTCGGTGACCCTCGCCGAGCTCCCCGGGCACCGGATCTGGATGCCCGGCCTCGTCCCCGGCACCGAGTGGACCGCCTACTACGACGACCTCGCCGCCGAGTTCGGCCTCACCATCGAGGCGACCGGCCCCAACTTCGGCTCCGACGCGCTCCTCGACACCGTCGCCGACACCCCCGCCCTGGCCACCTTCACCACCGAGCAGACCCGCCTGGTCTGGCCTGTCGGCCACGGCCTGCGCCGCATCCCGGTGACCGACCCGACGCCCGTCTACCCGCACTCGCTCCTCTGGCACCGCGACAACCCCCACCCGGCGCTGGCCACCCTCCGCGCACACCTCGCCGCCATCACCCGCGACGAGGACGCCACCCGGACCTGGGTGCCGAACTGGGTGATCACGCGCTGAACGCCGGCGGCCGGTGCCTTGATCGACAGGAACATCAGACCCGCCGTCGTGCCTGGTTCCGGGCGGCATCACGGACACTGGGAGCAGGAGAGGGGAGGCCGACCATGCTGACCGCAGTCCGTGAACAGCTGGGCCAAGCCCTGTTCCGCCGCGTCGCCGGCCCCGACGGACCGGCGACGCGTGCCCGCATCCACGACACTCCCGGACCGCGCTGGTTCGAACCGGACCGCCCGATCCGCACCGTCCACGGTGACGCGTCGATGTTCATCGGTGGGCTGAGCGCCCTGCTGCTGCAGTCCCTGCATCCGCTCGCCATGGCGGCCGTCGCCGGGCACTCCGGTTACCGCGGCGACCCGTGGGGCCGGCTGCAGCGCACCAGCACCTTCCTGGCCGTGACGACGTACGGCACCGCCGATGACGCTCAGCGGGCGGTCGACCACGTCCGTCGCATCCATGAGCGGATCCGCGGGACGACGGCCGAGGGCACGCCGTACCACGCGGCCGATCCGCACCTGCTGGGCTGGGTGCACGCCGCCGAGACGGACAGCTTCCTGCGCGCCCACGAACGCTTCGGCGCCCGCCCGCTGGACGCCGCCGGCTACGACGGCTACGTGGCCGACACCGCGCGCGTCGCCGAGGCACTGGGGGCGATCGACCCTCCACGCGACCGCCGCGAGCTGTCCGAGCGCCTGACCGCCTACCGGCACGAACTCAGCGCCACATCCGAGGCCCGGGCCGCCGCCCGCTTCCTGCTGTTCCAGCCCCCGCTGCCCCTCGCGGTGCGGCCCTTCTACGGCGGGCTGGCCGCGAACGCCGTCGCGCTGCTCCCGCCCTGGGCCCGTGCCATGCTGTGGCTGCCCCGGGTGCCGGTCGTCGAAAACCTCGCCGTACGCCCCACCGGACAGGCCCTGACCCGGACCATCCGCTGGGCCATGACCCCACCGCGCCAATCCCGCCCGGCGTGAGCACGCGGCACACAGAAGAAGGCGACCGCGGCCCGGAAGAGGCCCCCAGAGCCGGATCAGTGCGGCTCTGAGGGCCCCTCGACCATCTACCGAACGACGGTCACCGGACAGCGGAGGTCGGCCGAGGTCAGCCGAGGTTGACCTGGAGCACCCGGTCCGCGCCCTTGCCGGCCTGGTCGGTGGTGATCCACAGCGCGTTCTTGCCCGGGACCTTCACCACGTCCCGCAGCCGCCCGTATCCGTTGGTGTAGTGAGCGACCGGGGTACCGATGCTGCTGCCGGTGACCGGGATGCGCCACAGCCGCTTGCCCCTCAGGGCGGCGACGTACAGCGAGCCGTCGGCGTACGCCAGGCCGCTGGGCACGCCCTTGGTGGGGTGCCACTGGTGCTTGGGGTTGGTCATGCCCGCGGTGGAGCAGGTGCCCTCGCAGGTGGGCCAGCCGTAGTTCTTGCCGGGCTTGATGAGGTTCAGTTCGTCGTGCGTGGCGTCGCCGATCTCCGTCTCCCACAGCTGGCCCCGCGAGTCCCAGGCCAGGCCCTCCGGATTGCGGTGGCCGTAGGAGTAGACGAGGGTGCCGAAGGGATTGCCCGGCGCCGGCTTCCCCGCCTTGGTCATGCGCAGGATCTTGCCGTTCAGGGACTTCTTGTCCTGCGCGGAATGCTTGTTGTCCGCGTCACCGGTGGTGGCGTAGAGGTAGCCGTCCGGGCCGAACTTGATGCGGCCTCCGTTGTGCAGGCCTCTCTTGATGCCGGACACCAGCGTCTTGTAACCGGTGAGCTTGGTGCCGTCGTACGTCAGCCGGGCGATTCGGCTGCCCTCCTTCGCCCCGTGGTAGACGAAGACGTAGTGGTCCCGACTCCAGTTGGGCGAGACGGCGATCCCGAGCAGCGATTGGCCGCTGTTGGGAGCGGCGATCCGGGGCGACGCGGTGACCTCGGTCTTCGTGCCGGACAGGGTGGTCCTGAAGATTTTGAGGGAGTCCCGCTCGTTGACCAGAGCCGATCCGTCCGGCAGCCAGCTCACTCCCCACGGGATGGTCAGCCCGGACGAAACGGTCTTGATGCCCGAGGGCGCGTGAGCCTCGGGAACGGCCGGGACCGGTGCGGCATGGCCGGTCGAGGCCAGTGGGACCAGCAGACCGGCCGTCGCGGCCACGGCAGTGGCGACGCGAGCCGAGGCTCTCCGGCGGGGTGTGTCCACGTACATGGGCGGGTCCTCCTGGAAGCGGCTGATGACGATGTCTGACGTGAGGAACGGCCAGGTGCTCGCCCCCGGGCCCTCTCCCGGACCCAGACCTCGCCCGGCTTGAGAACACTGGTGCCGGCGAATCGTCGCCGCGAGAGCCACTGAGGTCCGGCCGACGAAACGGCTGCGGCACATCACTGAGCGCACCTCGGCCTCCAGTTCCACGAATGGTGCTGATAGGTAAAGGTGACGAACGGAAGTGTGAGGAGGCAGGCAGCGTCACCGAGCTTGGTCCGAGCGGTGGGGAATGTTCACCCCGGTGGGGCATGAAGTCGGCCGATCTCACCGGGGGTGAACCCCGGTCAGCCGGTCGCCAGCGTTGCCGGAGCGTCGGGTGCCGCTCCGGGGCGGCGGTAGACATACGGAGGTCGTTCCTGAGTCGGGCTGCCGCCGGTGAGGGCGCGGATGAGGTGGTGGTCGGGGGACAGCGCGCACGCCGGGTCGGTGCGGGCGGCGTCGCCGGTGAGGGCGTACGCCTGGCAGCGGCAGCCGCCGAAGTCCTCCTCACGGCGGGGACAGGTGCCGCAGGGGCCGTTCATCCAGTCAGTGCCGCGGTAGCGGTTGAAGGCCGGTGACTGTCCCCAGATCCACGCCAGCGGACGGTCGCGGACGTTGGGTGCGCCGAGGTCCGGCAGCGAGGCGGCGGCCGGGCAGGGCAGGACGGTGCCATCGGGTGTCACGGTGAGGGAGACCGCTCCCCACCCGCCCATGCAGGGCTTGGCGACGCCGTCGAAGTAGTCGGGGACGACCCAGACCAGGTCGATCCGGTCCGCGAGCCGCTCCCGAGCGCGTGCGACGGACTCCCGGGCACGGTCCAGTTGCTCACGGGTGGGCAGCAGCGCGGCGCGGTTCAGCAGGCCCCAGCCGTAGAACTGGGTGTTGGCCAGCTCGATGCGGTCCACCCCCCACGACACGCCCAGCTCGATGAGGGCGTCGATGTCGTCGAGGTTGTCCCGGTGCAGGACGACGTTGAGACCGAGAGGGAGCCCCGAGTGGCGGACCAGGGCAGCCGCCCGCTCCTTGACGGCGAAGGAGGACGGGCGCCCGCCGATCCGGTCGTTGGCCTGTGGGTCGGCGTGCTGGACGGAGAGCTGGACGCTGCGCAGCCCCGCCGCGCGCAGCGCGGTCAACCGGGTCTCGTCCAGGCCGGTGCCGCTGGTGACCAGCTGGGTGTAGATCCCGGCGGTCTCGGCGCCGGCGACGATCTGCTCCAGGTCGGGGCGCAGCAGCGGCTCGCCACCGGAGAGATGAGTGTGGACGACGCCCAGCGCGGCCGCCTGACGCAGCACGTCCGTCCACTGCTCGGTGCTCAGTTCGTTCGAACGGCGGGCCAGCTCCAGCGGGTTGGAGCAGTAAGGGCAGTGGAGCGGGCAGGCGTGGGTGAGTTCGGCCAGCAGCGCCCACGGGGGCGCGGGGTCAGCGGAGGTGATCGGGGCCTGGGAAGCGGTCACTTGAGCCAGCCTTCCTGGTGCAGACGGTCGAGGAAGACGGGGACCTCGGTGGCCACGGGCGCGCCGGGGTGGCGCTCGGACAGTTCGTCGACGATCCCGCGCACGGTGCGCGTGCCGTCGCACAGGCCCACGACCTGGGCGGCGTGTCCCTCGAGTACGACCACCCGTTCCGGCAGGACCAGCAGGTCAGCGCCGCGCACACGGTCGTGCCGCAGCATCAGACCAGGAGCCAGGGCGGGTTGCCACTGGTTCTCGGACGCCGTCACCGCCCCCGTCCGCCGTCCGGCTCGGACCGGTCCCTGTGCTCCCAGGGCTCGCCCTGCTGCACGGCGTCGAGCAACGTCCACAACACGTCACACTTGAACGTCAGGGCGGCCACCGCCCGTTCCTGGTCCTCCCGGGTGCGGGCCCACTCCAGTACGAGGGGGAGCGCCTCGGCGCTGTCCCGTCGGCCCTGGTCGACGCGGGTGCGGAAGTAGGCGAGCCCGGACGGCGCGATCCAGGGGTAGTGGCGCTCGAAGGCGTCGATGCGCCGGCGCATCAGATCAGGAGCGTTGAGCTCGGTGAGCGACGCGGCGACGGCCTCCAGGGCGGGACGCAGCCGGCAGAAGTTCACGTAACCCTCCACGGCCAGCCGTACGCCCGGCAGCACGGACTCGCCCGACAGCAGGCTCCCGCGGTCCAGTCCGGCCGCCTCACCGAGCCGCAGCCAGCGTTCGATGCCGCCCTCGCCGTCCTGGCGCCCGTCGTGGTCCTCGATCCGGCGCACCCACATGCGGCGCAGCCGCGCGGAGTCCAGCTTGGCGGTGATCAGAGCGTCCTTGACGGGGATGTGGCGCTGGTAGTGGAAGCGGTTGGCGATCCAGCGGCGCACCTCCTGGGGGGTCAGATCTCCCTCGTGCATGCGGACGTTGAAGGGGTGCCGGTCGTGGTACCTCTCCTGTCCGACCGCACGGAGGCGGGCCTCGAACTCGGCGGGACTCCAGGGCTCCGTCAAGGGGGCGAGTGCTGTGGTCACAGCTCGATCACCATTTCGTCGTCGGCGACCTCGATGCCCAGCCGGGCGAGCCGTTTGTGCTGGGCCGCGGCCGGGTCGACGAGGGGGTTCGTGTTGTTGAGGTGTGTGTAGAGGCAGCGGGCGGACAGCGTGGCGAGGATGGAGGCGGTGCCGTTCGGTCCGTCGATGGGCAGATGGCCCATGCCGGTGGCGGTGCGGGAGGAGATACCGGTGCGGCGCGGCTCCTCGTCGTCCCAGAAGGTGCCGTCGACGATGACGCAGTCGGCCTCGGCGGCGACCCGATGCAGGGCGTCGGACCAGACGGCCACCGCGGGGGCGTACACGGCCGACTTGCCGGTGGCCGGGTCGTAGAGGCGCAGCGCGACCACCCAGGCGTCGTCCTCGGGTGCGTCGGCGGCGTATCTCGGGCGTTTCCCGGACACCGGCACGGCGCTGATGTGCAGACCGGCGCCGGACGGCCCGGGGGAGTCGCCGCTCAGTGGCCGCGCGCTGTGGGACGGCAGCTCACGCCAGGTCAGAGCGGTGTAGGGGCCCAGTACCTCGCCGAGGCGCAGGCGGTCCTCCAGGGCCCGGCGGACCGGGGCGGTGGCGAGGATGTCCAGACCGTCAGCCTCGCGCAACCGGGCGATGCCCAGGGTGTGGTCGAGTTCGGCATCGGTGAGAACCACTCCGGCGATCGGCGTCTGCCGGGGCTGCGGGCCGGGGTGGAGTGCTGGGTGGGCCTCGATCTGGTCGCCGATGTCCGGGGTCGCGTTGACGACGTACCAGCGGCCCTCGCTCGTACGGACGGCGAGGGAGGCATGGCGGCGGCGGCGCTCGGGATGAGCGCGTGCCCCGGAGCACCCGGGGCACGCGCAGTTCCACTGTGGGACGCCGCCGCCGGCCGCGGTGCCGAGCACCTGCAGCAGCACGGCGGCCGACTAGCGGTTGGACAGGGAGTAGGCGGTGACCTCCAACGCGCAGTCGACGACCGTGTAACCGGGCGTCTGCCAGGCGGTGGTGTCGAGCTGCTCCGCGGTGGTCGTAGCCGGCTGTTCGGTGTGCTCGATGGTCTCGTTCATGGTGTGCGTCTT
The DNA here is from genome assembly GCF_040612855.1 of Streptomyces sp. NPDC006332. Classification (NCBI taxonomy): domain Bacteria; kingdom Bacillati; phylum Actinomycetota; class Actinomycetes; order Kitasatosporales; family Streptomycetaceae; genus Streptomyces; species Streptomyces sp. NPDC006332. The sequence continues at coordinate 236,945 of NZ_JBEXRA010000003.1, read as the reverse complement.
CCTTTCGGGGGAGGTGGGGTCACCCCTTCGTGAGAAGGGGGGCACTGGATGGCGATCTCGAGATGCGGTCCTTGTCGCCGTCGCCGTCGCCGCGGCCGCTCGTGGCCGGCCAGAACTGGTCCGGGCAGGGACTTCGTGAGTGTCGCCGAGACGTGGATGACGTCGTGGTTGACGGCGATCGGGGCGGTCGGCCGCCGATGCCGGCGAACGCCGCGTGCTGGACGGACTCGGTGCAGCGCCGAATTCGCCGAGCGTGGCATCTCGATGTCCGTCCTGTCCTGGAGGCGACCGACCGAATTCCGACAACGAACCCAACGAGAGAAGCAGAGGCGAGAGCCGAAGCGCGGCACATCACTCCTGCAGGGAGTATTGAGCACAGAACTCCGCGCGGGCCACCCGAAATCCGCCATCTGGAGGCTCCCGGTTCACCCCGGGCGGGACAGGCGCGGGGCTGCCGGACGGCAGGGCCAGGACACGCACCGCGCTTGGCGGGTGAGCGGTGTGCCGTGCCGGGCGGCGGGCAGGTCCAGGCTCAGCGGGAGGGCCGCTGCACCGCAGCAGAACCGGGCGAGGAGCTGCACCACCCCTGCTTCGTCGCCGCCCAGCCGACGATGAATCCGATCCCCAGCATTGGCAGGACCATCACCGCGAACACCACGGCCACGACGACGAGGACCGCAGCCTCACCGAGTGTCCACCGGGCGCCGGCTCCGAGACTTTGCACAGCGCACGCCGCCGTCGCGGCGACGGCCGCCAGCGCGGCCGCGGCCACGGCTTCCCGCCGGGCGCCCAGGCGGCCCAGGCCGAAGCCCAGCGGAAAGCCCAGGACGCCGACCACGACGAAGGCGACCAGCAGCGGTAGCGCCGTGAGGTAACCGGTCGCGAGTGCTCTCGCCGCCCAGGGGCTCGCCGCAGCGACGACAACCCACACAGCGGAGGGCAGCCAGACCCTTGCCATGCCCCTCATCGCCTCTCCCGCCCCTCAAGATCACGCCGTGATTCCGCGCGAGATCGAGAAGGTGTCCGCGATCTCGGGTCGTCGAAGTATCCCCCAACCGCTTCATATGATGGCGGAATGCGAGCGTCTTCCAGACCCTGCTGGATGAGACGCTCGCCGAGCCGCCCGTAGGACAAGATCCACATGTGCCTGGTCGGGGTGGACATGGCCCGCTGCGACCGTACCGCGTCCCGCTGCGACCGGGCGCGGCTCACCGCCGGGCGCGCCCTTCACCGCCCGGGCCCGAGCGGAACGCCGCCGGCGACGCCCGGACGCTCGCCGGCTGCGGCGTACTGGCGCCGTGCCCGCCGCCGGACGGCGCACACCGGAGGGTCAGCCGGCTTTGCGTTCGCGCATTTCGTGGACGGTGGCGGTGAGGGTTCCGTCTTGCTGCTCGTAGTGGGAGAGGGCGACGCCGAGGCCGAAGAACGTGGGCGCCCACTGGCCGACGAAGATGCCCCACCTGTCGGCGCGGGCGAGGCCGGTGCCGGGTTCCATTGTGAGGCTGCCTGCCCAGGTGGCGATGGAGAGACCGATGCTGCCGAGGGCCGCCATGTAGGCGTGTTCGCTGCGAATGCCCATGTCGTGCATCTTCTTGATGACCATGCTGTGCTCCGTTCTCGCAGAGGTTCCCAGACCGTGTTCCTCGCATCGGCCGCCCCTATTCACCCGTTTTGCCTGATATCTGAAGTTGTCGCGCTGACCAGCGAGAATTCTGGCCAGAACGCGACCGTCGGCGCGCACAGGGCGCCCATCGTGAGTTCCCCTCCGCACCCGCGTCTTGTTCGAGCGCACGCAATCCCTGACCCACGGGGCCTTCTCCTGCTGCGCGTTGGGGGTCCGAAAGCTAGGGTGGTGACTGATCATTGCCACTCAGGAGGGGGATCCGAGGATGAGCGGAATGGTGACGGCAGTCAGCAGCAATGGTGAGTACTCGTTCACCAAGCCGAACCGGGACAGCGTCACGCTGCTCGCCGGGCTCGGTGTGGACGGTGATGTACATGCCGGTGTGACGGTGAAGCATCGCTCCCGTATCGCGCAGGATCCCACTCAGCCGAACCTGCGTCAGGTCCATCTCATTCATGAAGAGCTCTTCGGCGAGGTCGGTGCGGAGGGGTTCGATGTGGCGCCCGGTGACCTCGGCGAGAACATCACCACCCGTGGCATCGACCTGCTCAGCCTCCCGGTCGGCACCCTGCTGCGGATCGGCGACGACGCGGTGCTGGAGGTGACCGGTCTGCGCAATCCCTGCCTGCAGATCGACAACTTCCAGGACGGCCTGCTGAAGCGAGTCGTGGGCCGCGATGAGGCCGGAAACATCGTGCGCAAGGCCGGGATCATGAGCATCGTGAAGGAGGGCGGCACGGTGCGCCCCGGTGACACCATCAAAGTGGAGCTCCCCAGCGGGCCGCACCGGCCTCTTGAGCGGGTCTGACGCCCTCATCGGGCGGGCCGTGACGTCGACCGGAGACCGCGGCCCGCCGCCGGCTGGGTGATTCCGGCCGCGCGGCTGAGGCAGCGGACGCGGCCGTGGGAAGGCCCTTGCGTAGACCGGACAAGCGATGCGCAGGGAGCGTCCCGATGCCGAAGTTCCTCATCCAGGCGACCTACACGCCCGAGGGCACCAAAGGGCTCCTCGAGGAGGGTGCGAGTGGTCGCCGCGCAGCCGTCGACCAGGTGGTCACCGCCCTCGGCGGCACGGTCGAGGCCATGTACTTCGCCTTCGGGGAGGACGACGCCGTCCTCATCCTCGACTTCCCCGACTCGGTCTCCATGGCCGCCGTCAGTCTCACCGTCAAGGCCAGCGGCGCGCTCCGTACACGGGCCACCCCTCTCCTCACCCTCGACGAGATCGACGAGGCCGCCCGCCGACAGGTCGCCTTCCGCGCCCCCGGCGCGTAGAGGACCGGCCGGCCGGCCAGAGCACGCCAGCTGGTTCCCGGCGCATCGGACCACGGCGAACACATGGGACGGCGAGCGGCCTTCCGTCTCCATCGGCGCAGCAAGCGCAACTAACACACCGGCGATATTCGTTTGCGCACCGTCGTCACTCGGGTCAACGTCGCCGTAGACCTGAGGAAGGCGGAGAAGATGACCAGCCAGGCCCACCACGTCGATGACGAACTCATCCAGGCAGCGGACCGAGTCGCTCGCATTCGCTGCCGGGGTGACAACCACACCATGGCCGCGGCGGCACGTGCCCCGGACGGCCGGATCGTCACGGCGGTGAATGTCTACCACTTCACCGGAGGCCCGTGCGCCGAGTTGGTCCTCATCGGCGCGGCAGCCGCCCAGGGCGTCTACGAGCTGGACACGATCGTCGCCGTGGGCGACCGTGACCGGGGGGTCGTTCCGCCGTGCGGCCGGTGCCGTCAGGTCCTTCTCGACTACTTTCCCGGCCTCAAGGTCATCGTCCCCGAGCGCGACCGCGTCCGAACCCTCCTTGTCACCGACCTGCTGCCCGGGAGTTACGTCTGGGCCGACCAGCAGCTCGACGCCCAGTAGACCGCGGCGGCCCCTCACACACCGGCACAATCCGCACACGCAGGCACTGCCGACGATCAACTACTGGCGCAGCACACTAGCGTGCACCGGCGATGTGGAAGTTGAAGTCGGCGTGGCCGAGGTTGCCGTACAAGCGCAGCCAGATCGGCAGAAGCATCTCGGCGCCCCGGGCCGTCTCAATGCCGCCGAGGTCGATGACGCTGCTCTCGGGCCAGCCGAAGGAGACGAGCAGCTCGGAGACCTGCTTCTTGGCACCGGCGTCGTCGCCGGAGACGAAGACGTTGTGGGCTCCGGTGACGCGGCCCGGCTCGACCATGACGACGCAGTTCATGGTGTTGAGGGTTTTCACGACTCGGGCGTCGGGGAACGCGCGCTGGGCCTGTTCGCCGAGACTGTCGGTGTTGACCGGGTTCAGCGTCGGCGGCATGCCCCCGGAGAAGTCGAGCGCGTTGGTGACGTCGATGAGCACCTTGCCGGCCAGGTTGTCGCTGCCGGCGGTGTGCAGGGCGTCGAGCGAGACGGCGCCCGCGGTCGCGTTGACGACCGTCTCGCCGAAAGCGGCAGCCTCCGCGAAGGTCCGCAGCCGCACGGAGGCGTGGTCGGCGTACCAGGTGGCGAAGGGCGGGTTCCCCATGGCGTCCGGCTCGGTGCGCGCGAGGGTGGCTTGGGGGCCGCGGGTGCCGATGGCGACCTCGTGGCCCAGCGAGGCGAGCTTGGCGGCGATCGTCCGGCCGACGATGCCGGTGCCGAGGACGGCGTAACGCATGCGGGTGGGTCCTTTCCGGGCGAGCACGAAAACGGCCGTATTGTCATGGTATTTGCCGTTGCGGACGAGGACCATGTCGAGGGCGGTGCGGTGCCCGGCAGGGTGCTGAGCGTGCCGAGGAGTCGACGGTCGACGGTCGCGCAAGCGTGGTCATGACGGCGGGCTCGATGTCTTCCCTTCATGGGCGGCGGCCCGGACGCTCGTCAGCGAGGCGGCGGCCCGCATGCGCGACGTTCTCAACTGCGGAACCGGTTCGGCGTTCTCCCGGAGTCGGCGCTCGCCGGATCACGTCAGGATCGCACTCGCGACGACATCGAAAAGGCGATCGGCGCGTGGTGCGAGCGAGGGTTGGTCGCCGAGCCACGCGAGCGCCGCGATCAGCGCGAACAGATCGGTGCCGTCCATGTCGGTCCGCGCCCTGCCCGCGGCCTGGGCACGGGTGAGGAGCCGGGCGCCGGCCGCGCGCAGGGTGACGCACGACGCGTGGAGTGCGGAGTCGGGGTCCTCGATGGCGGCCGCCATCAGCACGGTCACGCCCCGGTACTCGGTCGTCCACGCGACGCAGTCGCGCAGCCACGAAACGAGAGCGTCCTCGGGCGAGCTCGACGACTCGAGGTCGCCCGCGCTCGCCGTCAGCTCTTCGAAACTCGAGTGCAGCAGCGCCTCGAGCAGTGCCTCGCGCGTCGGGAAGTGACGCAGCAGCGTCGCCAGCCCGACGTCGGCCCTGCGCGCGATGTCGCGCAGGGACACGTCGACGCCCTGCTCGGTGATGGCGGTGCCCGCTACGGCGAGCACGTGGTCGCGGTTCTTCCTGGCGTCGGCCCGCATCTGCCCCTCTTGACTATCCGGATCAGTGGTCCATATATTCGGATCAGTGGTCCAGTTATGTGGAGCACTGATCCGGATGAGTCTATCCCGCAACGCGGGCAGGAGAAATGATGCCGACACACACGATGAGGGCAGTCCGACTCCATGAGCATGGCGGCCCTGAGGTTCTGCGTTACGACGAGGTGCCGATACCCGAGCTGGGGCCGGGTGAGGTGCTCGTTCGCGTGCACGCGGCCGGGGTCAATCCTCCGGACTGGTACCTGCGCGGCGGACTGACCACCATGCCTGGGGAGACGGAATCGACGGTCAGCCTGCCGGTGATCCCGGGGACGGACGTGTCGGGCGTCGTCGAGGCCGTCGCCGCGGATGTGGACGGTTTCTCCGTCGGCGATGAGGTATTCGGGCTCCTGCGTTTTCCCAGCTTCCACGGCAGCGGGTACGCGGAGTACGTGGCCGCGCCCGCGTCGGACCTCGCACCCAAGCCGGCCGGTATCGACCACGTCCATGCCGCCGGGGCGCCCATGGCCGGGCTGACGGCGTGGCAGTTCCTGATCGAGGTCGGACACGATCACCCGTCGCCCTTCCAGGAGGCAGCACATCGCCCCATGGCACTCGACGCCGACACGGCGGTGCTCATCAACGGCGCCGCGGGCGGCGTGGGGCACTTCGCACTACAGCTGGCGAAATGGAAGGGCGCGCATGCCATCGCGGTGGCATCGGGGGCGCATGCATCGTTCCTGAGCGAACTCGGCGCCGACCAGATCATCGACTACACCAGGAGTCGCCCTGAGGAACTCGTGAAGGACGTCGACCTCGTTCTCGACACCGTCGGCGGCCCCGAGAGCAAGCGTTTCCTGCGTACGCTCAAGCGCGGCGGCGCCCAGTTCCCGGTGTTCCCAGGGGACTTCGACGAAGAGGAGACCACGAGGCTGGGCGTCACGGTCTCGATCGCGCAGGTCCGCTCGAACGGCCCGCAGCTCGCCGAACTGGGACGCCTGCTCGACGCCGGCACGGTCCGTGTCGCGATCGACAGCACGTTCGCGCTCGCGGACGCCCGAGCAGCGCACGAACGCGCCGCTCGAGGGCACATCCAGGGCAAGATCGTGCTCACGGTCGCATAGGAACGAGCCGTTTCACCGGCGTACAGCGAAGCCGTCCGCCGGGACGGACAACGCCGAGTGCAGCGCAGCGACCTGCCGCTTTCCAGGTCCGCGGGACGGGGGCCGCAGTCATGAGCGGGGCCTGCGGCCCTCGTCCTGCGCTCAGCGGCCTCGGTCACCTTGGTCGACCCCGTTGTCCTGGGGGCCGAGCACCACGGCGACGCCTTGTCGCGGGCCTCCTTCGCGATGACCGCGCCGTAGCGGTAGGCGAGGGTGTCGTCCCAGGAGGCCGACAGGGAGGTCGCGCTGGGCAGGTTCAGGGAGGGCTCGCGTTCGTCCCAGACCGGTCCGCTTACCCCGGAGGGGCGGTCGGACATGAGGATGCTCCGCAGCCCGATCTTCTCCAGGGGCTACGTGGACCAGAAGTCGCGCCCCGTGATCAGCTTGACCTTCTCGGTGTGCCGCCGGAGAGGGACGCCAGTGGATCAGGCGGTGCCGCGGGCGAGCCTGCGGCGCTCTTCGAGGGCGTGCCTGACCCGTCGCGCGTCCCGCGGGTAGGTGGTGTGGAGCACGCCGAGCACCGCGGCGTTGAGGAGCATGCAGACCACCATGACCCACAGGAAGACCTCCTGGAGGCCGAGGCTCTCGGCGAGCCGGCCGGCGACGAGGGCGAAGAGGGCCCAGGCCATCGTCTCGAAGACGGACAGCCAGATGGCGAATGCCTGGCCACGGAGCTCGGGAAGCACGACCGCCGTCACCAGCGGCCGGTTCACCGAGGGGTTCACCCCCTGGCCGAAGCCCATGAGGGCCCAGAAGACGCAGTAGATCCCGATCCCGCCGGAGTAGTGGAACTGGGTTCCGAAGAAGGCCACGACGGCGAAGAGAACCTGTGCGAGCTGGAGGTAGGCCACCCGGCCCCGCTGGGGCCACCACCGGTCGACGAACACCAGAAAGTAGCCGCCGCCGATCGTCCCGGCGAGGTAACCGACACCGAACGGAATGCCCACGGCGGCCGCGGCGGCGTTGCTGAATCCGCGTTCGGTGACCAGGAACTGGATCCCGAAGATGACGATGAGCAGATGCCCGGAGAGGAGGCGCGAGAGCATCATCACCGAGTAGGTCGGGACGCGGAACAGGGAGAGCACGGACTTCACGGTGACGGTGTCCTTCACCCGCGCCGTCTCGTTCAGATCCGCGAGTTGTTCCTCGGCGGCTCCGACGCCGGGATCCTTGAAGAGGAGCGCGATCATGAGTCCGGCGAGGATGCAGACACCGCCGATCGCCCACATCCCGTAGCGCCAGCCGTCTGTGAAGCCCGTGAAAAGGGCGACGACCGGGCCGATGACCTGCCCGAACGCGTTGGCGATGCCGTAGAGGATGCCGACCGCCTTTCCCCGTTCGCGGTCGGTGAAGGAGTCGGCGATGACGGCGTTGGCGATCGGGGAGGCGCCTATCAGGCACGCGGCCATGATCGTGTTGAACAGCAGCAGGGTGCCGAAGCCGTGAGCGAATCCCGCGAGGACTCCGAAAAGACCGCCGAGGACGGTGGTGAGCACCAGGGTGGCGCGGCGGCCCAGCCGTCCCGCCGTCCACACCCAGAACGGACCGGTCGGCACCGAGGCGACCTTGCCGAGCGCCGCGAGCGTTCCCAGATGGCCGCTGGTGAGACCGAGTGCGCTGGAAATGGACGGAAAGAGGACGGAGGTCGCGGTGTTCTCGGTGTTGTCCACGGAGATGACACCGGTGAGCGTCAGCAGATTGCGCCAGCGGTGAGGGACCTGGGAAGCGGCAGCGGTGTCGGGGGCGGCGGTGGGAGCGGCGGAGTGTTGAGTCGTCATGGTGTGTTCCTGTCGACGTCGTCCGGCAGACACCGGGGAGGTGGCAGCAGGTCCTGCAGGGAGCGCGCGAGGGACCGCAGCGTGCCGGCCGGAATGACGGCCGACCGTGCCAGATCGAGCGGGCTCAGCTCCGGTGGAAAGGCGATGAGTTCGGTCCGTGTGACGTCCGGGAGGTGCTCCTCGACGACCGTCCTGACGGCGGGATCGCGGAGCAGCTCGAGCAGTGGCCGCTCGAGGAGACCACCGTTCGGCAGTTCCTCCCGCGTCGGCATCGGCTCCGCGAGTGCGGCCGCGCGTGCCGCCTGGTCCCGCACGAGCAGGTGCCGCTCGGTGATCTCGCCGTCGTACGGAATGCCGAGCCGGTCGAACTGGCTGCGGGGAGCGTCATGGGCGTGGAGGAGGCCGGCGAGCAGGCGCAGCATCCGCAGCTCGGTCTCCGGGTCGTCGAGGGGGTGCTGCTGTCCCGGGTCGCTCGCGAGGTCGAAGAGCAGGGTTCCGTGCCGCCACGGGTTCATCCACCCTCCGGCGGCGGGGATCCGCAGTGTCCGCAGCCCCTTGGTGAACTTGAACGGGTCGGCGGGCTCCCAGTCGGTGAGTTCCTCCACGCCGAAGCGTGCCCGCATGTGCGTCGGCATCAGGGTGTACTCCTCCAGCGGGCCGTTCTCGGGGGTCGCCGCGGCGCGCATGTACACATGGCGGCCGTCCGTCACGTTCACATGACCGCCGTGGATACCGAACAGCGCGCCCTCGCGCAGCCGGCGGTCTTCCCTGAGCGCCGGTGCGAGGTCACGTCCCTGCATGTCGGGCGGGGTCCCGAGCCCGAAGTAGCGCAGCAGGGTGGGCGCGATGTCGATCGTCTGCGCGAGCGCGCCCCGGCGGGTGTCCGCGCCCCGGGTGCGCGGGTCCCACAGGAACATCGGCAGATGGACGAGTTCGTTGAACCACGGCATCACCGACTTCGCCCACCAGCCGTGCTCGCCGAGCAGGAACCCGTGGTCGGTGTTGACGATCAGCAGGGTGTCGTCCCACATGTCGTGCTCGTCCATGACGTCGAGCACCCGGCCCAGCGAGTGGTCGCACATCGACACGAGCGCGGCGTACCGGCGCCGTGCGTGGTCGACCTGGTCGGCCGGTTCGGTGACCTTCTGGTAGCCGGGCCAGTCGAATTCGGGGCCGGCGTGGTCGTCCGGGTAGCGGGAGGTGTACGGCTCGTGCACGAAGAACGGCTCGTGCGGGTCGAAGAGCTCCAGTTGCAGCAGCCAGCGGTCCGCGTCCGCGTTGGCGTGCAGGAAGTGCACACCGGCGTCGACGGTAAGGGTCTGGGAGTGTTCCGACTCGGTGGGCATGTAGGTACGGTTGATCAGGTCCTGCCGGTGCATGAGCGGGCCTTCGCCCTCGCGGAGCCCGTCGACGAGGCCCTTCCACGGGTCGCCTTCCTGACCGCGGAAGAACTCCCATGTGGTGTAGCGGGTGTGGTACGTCGCCCCGCCGTCCTCCCAGTAGTGCGGGTGGTCCGAGACCAGGTGGGTGTGGATTCCCGCGTCCCGCAGTATTTGAGGCATTGAGTCGTCGAAAGGCTCCAAAGGCCCCCAGGAGCGATGCAGGAAATTGTGACGCCCGGTGTGGAGTTCCCGGCGGGCCGGCATGCAGGGCATCGATCCGGCGTAGAAATTGTCGAATGTCACCGCTCGGGAGGCCAGGCGCGCGAAATTCGGCGCGTCCACGATCGTATCCGCGTAGGGAGCGAGCATGTGCCGGTTCAAGCTGTCGAACATGAGCATGATGGCGCGCACGAAAAGAATGTCCTTCGTTCAGTGAACGTCGTCGCGGAGAAACGAGGGCAGTTCCGGCGTGTCGGACGGGGCCGGAGAATCGAGCAGCACTCGCCTCAGCGTCTCCAGGCGCTCCAGGTATGCGTCTATCGCCTGCGCGCCGGCCTCGTGGGACCATTCGGCCACGAGCGATGCCAGGTCTTCGTCGAAGGGAGCCCAGGTCTCGACGGCTTCGTGACGGTCACGGAAGCGGTAGCGGGCCACTTGATCGCGACGCGCGCTGAGCTCGGTGTCGATGAGACGCAGGAGCTGCTCCCGCGTCATGAATCCGGCAAAGGCGAGCCGCGCACCGAAATCAGGGTCCTGGAAACGCGTCGGCGGGTTGTAGGGCCCGGTGAGCCAATCCAGGAAGATTGTCATTCCCTCGTCGGTGATCCGGTACGTCTTGGCGTCGGTGGCACCGGCTCGCGGCTGCACTGTGTGGGCCACCCAACCGCTGGATTCCATTTTCGCAAGTGACCGGTACACCTGGCTCATCTGGGTGTTGGAACGCAGAAAGCGCCCATGGGTGTCGAGATATTTCTTCAGGTCGTACCCGGTGCTGGGATGCCGGGCGAGCACGCCCAGCAGAATGCTTTCGAGTTTCATCGCTTCATCCTTACGGCGACTCCGCGGGGCTGTCCCTGCCCGCAAGCTAGCCATGCCACAAGTGGAATGGCTAGGATGCAGAGACCATGACACAAGTCGAATGCCTCCGCAAGAGGTCGGACACGCCGAAACCAACAGCACCCCACGCGACACCATCCATCGCCGAGCGCCCACCCTCTCGCCGCCCCAGGCGCGCGCGGGCCCTCCTGCCTGACCGGACCACCGACCCGGAGGGGAAGCGAACATGAGCCGCCGCATCCGACCCCACGGGCCGCGATCCGGCGCAGCCGCACCCTGGCATGAGGAGGGCGAGGAGCCGGATTACCGTTTCTCCCTGGCCAACGAGCGCACGTTCCTCGCATGGATCAGAACTGGCCTGGCGCTGCTGGCCGGCGCCGTGGCCGTCGCCCAGTTCGTTCAGCCGACGGCACACAGCGAAGCAGGCGCGACGCTCGGGGTGCTGTTGGCCGCGACCGGGACGGTGTTGTGCGCTTCGTCCTACGGACGCTGGATGCGGGTGCAGCGGGCGATGCGACACAACCGCCCATTGCCGATGACCCGACTGCTGACCGCGCTGACCTGGGGCGCTTCCTCGGCGGGCGTCGCGGTGCTCCTGCTGGTGTGGACGGCGCGGTGACCACGTGGCGCCGCGCGGGAACAACTCCGCATTCGGCGGGGCCTGCTGACCCCGGCCTTCAGGCGGAGCGGACCGCACTCGCGCGCCGCCGCACGGCGCTCTCGGCGCTGGTGGCCGCCGCACTCGCGTTGCGCTTCGGACTGACCCACGCGGCCCCGCTGGTCACCGCGGCGGGCGCATGCCTCGTCGCGACGGCCGGTCTGACCGCCAAGTCGTCCGGGACACGTCGGCACCGGCTGGGGACCGTCGCGTCCTGCGCCACGGTTGCGGCCTCCTGGCCACCATGCACGTGGCACTACTCGTCCACTGACATCGGCCACGCATTCGTTCGACCGACCTCCGCGTCCCCGTCACGAAGGAGCACTGCCGCACATGTCCCCCCACTGCTGTCCGCCTGGCCGCCCCGGCGACCACCCGGCCACCGCCCCTCTCCCCGCCGCCGCGCCGACTCCCGCAGGAAAGAGCCACGGCGACCGTGCCACTGCCATACCCCTCCCCGGCGGAACCTTCCGCATGGGCAATGACGGCGCCGACGCCAACCCCGGGGACGGCGAGGGGCCTGTACGTGAAGTCACCGTGGCCCCTTTCGTCATCGACGCCCATTGCGTGACCAACGAACGCTTCGCTGCCTTCGTCGAAGCGACGGACTACCGCACCGAGGCCGAACGGTTCGGCTGGTCGTATGTCTTCGCCGCGTTCCTGCCCGGTGAGCTGCGCCGCGTCTCACCACGCCCGAAGAACACACCGTGGTGGTGCGGAGTCCGAGGAGCGCATTGGGCGGCGCCGGAAGGGCCCGGCAGTGACCTGTCCGGCCGCTCGGACCACCCTGTCGTGCACGTCTCATGGGCAGACGCGAACGGGTTCTGCCGGTGGGCGGGGGCGCGGCTGCCGACCGAGGCGGAGTGGGAGTACGCCGCCCGCGGCGGTCTGGAGGGCAAACGCTTCCCCTGGGGCGACGAACTCACCCCCGGCGGCGAACACCGCTGCAACATCTGGCAGGGCCACTTCCCCTCCCACAACACCGCCGAGGACGGCTACCTCGGCACCGCCCCGGCCACCGCCTACCAGCCCAACCGATACGGCGTGTACCAGGCCGTCGGCAACGTATGGGAATGGTGCGTCGACTGGTGGGCGACCACCCGCTCCCCGGCAGAGGGCTCCCGCGTCAACCCCGTCGGACCCCCCGACGGCACCGCACGCGTCATGCGCGGCGGCTCGTACCTGTGCCACGACTCGTACTGCAACCGCTATCGAGTAGCCGCCCGCACCAGCAACAGCCCCGACAGCTCCAGCGGGAACACCGGCTTCCGGATCGCGTGGAACACGCCTGCACAGGGCTGAGCCTGCCCCGCGAGATCATGCACTACTGCCAGGGAAATGGCACTTCGGAATGCTCCATAGCGGGGAAATCCGCGGAATCATCGGCACATCTGCGCGGATGAGCGTCCTTTCGCCTGCGTTTTGGGTAAGGAATGGACAGTTCTATTGCTTTCCAACCGAGGAGGCTCGATGGCTCAGAGCACTGTTCATCGACGCGGATATCGAGAAGGCATCGGCGGCGAGATGACTGCCGAGTTCCTTGGCACGTTCGTCCTGCTTCTGCTGGGTATCGGGTCGGTGGCTGTCGCAGTGGTCGGTCTGCCGGGATCAGGTCGGCAAGCCGTGGACTTCGGGCCCGCCAACTGGCTCATCATCTCGTGGGGCTGGGGCCTCGCCGTGGTATTCGGCGTATATGTGGCAGGTGGCGTCAGTGGCGCCCACCTCAATCCCGCGGTGACACTCGCCTTCGCGGTTCGACGGGATTTCCCCTGGAAGAAGGTCCTGCCCTACTGGGTGGCGCAGGTCTTCGGCGCGTTCGTCGCCGCCGCTCTCGTCTACGCGACCTACCGGTGGGCCATCGACGCCGCCATCACGAAGTCGGGTGTCCCGCGAGACAAATCGCTGCCGACGTACTCGATCTTCGCCACGTTCCCCGCCGAATATTTCGGAGATTCCTGGTGGGGTCCCTTGCTCGACCAGATCGTCGGGACCGGCATCCTGCTGCTGTTGATCTGCGCACTCATCGACACGCGCAACACGGCTCCGATGGCCAACCTGCATCCGTTCATCATCGGCCTGGTGGTCGTCGCGATCGGCCTGACATTCGGCACCAACGCCGGGTACGCGATCAATCCCGCACGTGACTTCGGTCCGCGGTTGTTCACGTACTTCGAAGGCTGGGGCTCCATTGCTCTCCCCGGCTCGTTCGATTGGTTCAGCAGCTACTGGTGGATTCCCATCGTCGGCCCGCTCATCGGCGGAATCGCCGGTGTCGGCGTGTACGACCTGCTGATCAAGCCGCTGATCAAGGCCAGGCACGGAGAGGCCGAAGAAGGTCCCGCCACCGAAGAGTTCTAGACACCGGGCAGGAACCGGCCGGGGTGACACCGGCCGGCGAACGACGCTCCGCACCTCGGTTCACCCGAATGGCGGTACTCCGCAGGCGCGCGCACCGGGCCTCGTTCGATGGTGCGGGAGAGGGCGACAGCACTGCCTGACCCGAAACGCGTCACCCCAGAGCGTAATGACGCCAGGACCATGAGAAGAGGCGGCATCGATGCCCGAATTCGTCGGCGCGGTGGACCAGGGGACCACCAGCACGCGCTTCATGATCTTCGATCACGCAGGCAACGAAGTGGCCAAGCACCAACTCGAGCACCACCAGATCCTGCCGCAGTCCGGTTGGGTCGAGCACGACCCGGTGGAGATCTGGGAGCGCACCAACACGGTGATCCAGAACGCTCTCAGAAGCGGAGGGCTGTCCGCCGCGGACCTGAAAGCGATCGGCATCACCAACCAGCGCGAGACGACCGTGGTCTGGGACCCGCGCACCGGGCGCCCCTACTACAACGCCATCGTCTGGCAGGACACCCGCACCGACAGCATCGCCGCAGCCCTCGAACGTGAGGGCCATGGCGAGACCATCCGCCACAAGGCAGGCCTGCCGCCTGCCACCTACTTCTCCGGCGGCAAGATCAAGTGGTTGCTGGAGAACGTGGACGGACTGCGCGAGGCCGCCGAAGCGGGGCACGCTCTCTTCGGCAACACGGACGCGTGGGTGCTGTGGAATCTCACGGGCGGCCCCAACGGGGGTGTGCACGCCACTGACGTCACCAACGCCAGCCGCACCATGCTGATGAACCTGGAGACCCTGGACTGGGACGACGAGCTGCTGGAGATCTTCAACATCCCGCGCGCGATGCTGCCCGTCATCCGGCCGTCGTCCGACCCCGAGGCGTTCGGCCAGGCCCGCACGTCACGACCGTTGAACGCCGCCGTCCCGATCGCCGGTGTCCTCGGCGACCAGCAGGCGGCGACCGTCGGCCAGGTGTGCTTCGCCCCTGGTGAAGCCAAGAACACCTACGGCACCGGCAACTTCCTGGTCCTCAACACCGGTACGGAGTTGGTGCGTTCGCAGCACGGTCTGCTGACGACGGTGGCGTACCAGTTCGCGGGCAGCCCCGCCGTCTACGCGCTGGAGGGATCCATCGCCGTCACCGGCGCGGCCGTCCAGTGGCTGCGTGACCAGCTGAAGGTGATCGGGAGCGCCGCGGAGAGCGAGCAACTGGCCCGCACGGTGGAGGACAACGGCGGGATGTACTTCGTCCCGGCCTTCTCCGGTCTCTTCGCCCCGTACTGGCGCTCCGACGCTCGTGGCGCGATGGTCGGTCTCGCCCGCTACAACACCGGTGGGCACGTGGCCCGGGCCGCGCTGGAAGCCATCTGCTACCAGAGCCGCGACGTGGTCATCGCCATGGAGCAGGACTCGGGTGTGCACCTGGACGTACTCAAGGTGGACGGTGGCGTGACCGCGAACGACCTGTGCATGCAGATCCAGGCGGACGTGCTGGGCGTGCCGGTCAGCCGGCCGGTGGTCGCCGAGACGACCGCGCTCGGCGCCGCCTACGCCGCCGGGATCGCCACCGGCTTCTGGCGCGACGAGGACGAACTGCGCTCACACTGGCAGGAGTCGAAGCGCTGGAGTCCGGAGTGGAGCGAGGAGAAGCGCCAGGAGGGCTACGACGGCTGGAAGCGTGCCGTGGAGCGCACCCTGGACTGGGTCAAGGTCACCTGACGACCGGCGCCCGGGCCCCACGTGGTCGCGAGGATGGTTTCCGACTCTCCTCGCACCGGGCGCAGACTCACAGACCGTCAGTCTCCGTAGCGGGCGGCAATCGTGGCGGCGCGGTCGCGCAGGGAGGCGCGCAACGACTGCGGGGCCAGGGCTTCCGCGTCCGTGCTGAGCTGCCACAGTGCCCATTCGGCATGCCGGGAGTCCTGGAAGGTCACCTCCAGCCGAAGCCAGCCGTCCGCGTCGGGTTCTTCCGCGCGGATGGCCAGCGCGGTGTCCAGCAACTCCTCCCGCCGCGCCGGGTCCACGCGTACCAGAACGGTGATGTGGTCGCTGTCGGAAAGAAACCGGGCGGAACGTTCCCGCCAGATCCGGTCCAGATCGACCCGGTTGGGCCGCTGTGCCGTTTCGGGGAGTTCCTCGGCGGCCGACACCCGCGACAGCCGGTAGGTGCGGTCCGCGCCGGATCTCGTGGCCAGCAAGTAGGCCCGGTCGCGGACGGTGACCAGGCCGATCGGGTCCACCGTGCGCCACTGGGGTGACTGACCCGTGGCCGCGTAGTGGATGCGCAGTTTGTGTCCGGCGAGCACCGCGCGCCGGACCACGATCATCGTGGTGTCGGGTACCTCATCTGTGACCACCCGGCGTGCGAGCAGGTCGCTCTCCGGGTCGACGAGAAAACGCCGGGCCGCGTCGCTCGCGGTGGTCCGATGACCTTCGGGCAGGGCGTCGAGCACCTTCCGCATGGCCGAAGCGAGCGCCGAGCCGAGGCCGAAGACCTGCTCGCCGCGTCCCGATCCGGCGGTCAGCAGAGCGAGGGCCTCGTCGTGGTTCAGCCCGGTCAGCTCGGTCTGGAAGCCTGGCAACAGCGCGAAACCGCCGTGTCGGCCGCGTTCGGCGTAGACCGGGACGCCGGCCGCGGACAGCGCCTCGATGTCGCGCAGCACGGTGCGGGTGGACACCTCCAGCTCGCGGGCCAGCGTGTCCGCTGTCAGTCGGCCGTGCCGGCGCAGCAGGAGCACGAGTGAGACCAACCGGTCGGCACGCATGCGAGAACTCTACGGAATACATGACTGAGGGTGTCGTGATTTGTTGGAAGGCTCGTTGATGCGACGTCACAGACGGCTGCTTCCGGGCCGTTGGACGGACGCACTCCCGATGAATCGAATGGAGCTGATGTGGCAGTGGAACGCACGGCGGTCAACCCGGTGACCTGGTCGGTGGACATGGGATTCAACCAGGGTGAGGTCGTCTCCGGGCACACCCGGACCCTGTACATCTCGGGGCAGACCGCGATGAGCGGCGACGGAAAGCCCCAGCACGACCGTGACATGGCGGCGCAGTTGACGCTGAGCATGGACAACCTGGAGTCCGTCCTCGGCGAGGCCGGCATGTCTCTCCCGAACCTCATCCGGCTCAACGTCTACACCACCCACGTCGATCTGCTTTTCCAGCACTACGGAGTGCTGGCGGCGCGGCTCGGTGCCGCAGGGGTGGCGCCGACCACCACGATGCTCGGGGTGACGCGACTGGCGATCCCCGGCCAGCTGGTCGAGCTCGAGGGGACCGCCGTCGCCTGACGCGGCCTCTCCACATGGGCGGCCCCCCCGCGCGGACCCCCCAGTGACACGGCGACAGACGGGTGGGGGAGTATCTGCTCCACCACCGCCTGCCCGTGAGGTCGTCATGCGCTCTCGTACCCGCCGTGTTGCTTCGTCCGCCCTGCTCGCCACCCTGTTCGTGGCGGGCTGCTCGCCCGACTCGCTCGATGGTCTGTCCGCGCCTGCGAGCGGGACCCCGTCAGCGGGCCCATCGGGCAGGGCCGCCTCCGCTGGGCCAGTCGGGCGGGCGATCCCGGTGGGCGCCGGTCCGCAGAAGACGTACACGACGCAGCAGCAGCCGCCGGCCGGCTCCTGCCACTACCGCCACGAGCACGGGGAGCCGCTGGAGGACCCGAAGTGCACGCCCGGCGCCATCTCGCCGGCGGTCACGCAGGCGAATCTGGCGTCGACCATATGCCGCAAGGGCGGCTACACCTCCGGTATCCGGCCGTCGACCTCCGTCACCGGAAAGGAGAAGGAACTGAACGCCGCTTCCTACGGCTTCACCGGCCGCATGGGAGATGCCGAGTACGACCACTTGATCAGCCTGCAGTTGGGCGGGGACCCCAACGACTACCGCAACTTGTGGGTGGAACCTGCCGACCCCGGCCACCGTACGGGCTCCGGGGTCAACAACAGGAAGGACCCAGTGGAGACGAAGCTGCACACCGCGGTCTGCAAGGGCCAGGTCACCCTTGCAGCCGCACAGCACGCCATCGTCACCGACTGGACCACGGCCCTGGCCACCCTCCATCTCGCCTGAGATCTTGTTCGCAGGTGCGACCACCCCGGGGTGACAGGTAGTCAGTCGATCACCCTAGACTGTGCTCAGCATCAAAATTGATCGGAGCACGACATGTATCGCCGCCTTTCCGCCGTCCTCCTGGCAGTCAGCGCGCTCGCGCTCGCCGGATGTGCGCAGAACTTCGACCAGGGTCCCGATGGGAAGGTCACCGAAAAGGTCAGGGACGGGAAGAAGTTCTACCTGGTTGTCGATCCGACCACGGCAGGCAAGGAGCAGAAGTTCCGCGTCAGCAAGTACGACTATCACGACTGCAACCGGGGCTCGAAGTACCCCAAGTGCGTCGACGACTAGAGATATTCGATCGCTGAGCCCTTCTACGGGACGGCGGGCCCGGCTTCCCTGGCCGGGCCCGCCGTCCGTTGCCTGGGTCCTACGTTGCCGGAACCGTCCGCTCCGCCGTGTTCCAGCCCGAGATCCGCAGGCTGGGCGCCGACCCGTGGAGATCGGACGTGCGGTAGGTGGCCGTCAGGGTTGTCGACTCGCCCGGCCAGACGCTGACCTGGTTGTCGGTCCAGCGCACCGGCAGTACGGGCTTGCCGTTCGCGTCCACGAGGTGGACGTCGGTGAGCAGTGAGGGAATCTTGCCGGTGCCGGTGTTGCGGACCGTGACCGTCGTCGTGGAGGTCCCGTCCTGGCCCCGTACCGTGGCCGCCGAGGCGGAAATCGGCGCCTTGGCCATGGAGTTGAGTCCCTTCAGGTCTGCGTAGCTCGTCGTCGGGGTGTAGTACCAGTCGGTGTTGTCCCAGTCGAGGGTGTCCGGCTTGGTGGAGAGCCAGTAGACGTTCCGGCTCACCTCCTTGCCGTCCGCGTCGGTCAGCACCAGCCGCGCCAGGTAGGTCGTCGACAGTCCGCTCACGGACGACGGCAGGGTCACGGCGGTGGTGCGGGCTCCGTCGCCGCCGACGTTCAGACCCGTCGTGGTGCGGTCGTACTTCTGGGTGCCGTCGGTGTTGAAGAGGGTGACCCGGGAGGTCAGCCCCGAGGCCGAGGCATGGCGCCGGTTCACCACGACGACCGAGCGGTTGTCGTAGGAGTACTGGATGTGCAACGGCTCGTTGGCCTTCTTGGCGCCGAAGTACGCGCCACCCTGGTCTAGGTAACGGTCCATCAGCTGCCATTGCAGTGAGGTCCAGCCGCTGTTGAACATCCAGTAGATGACACCGGTGGCCGGTTTGGAGGTGTCGGCGGCGTTCCGGCCGTAGGCCTCGAACTGGGCGCGGACGTTCTCGTACTGGGCGAGCTGCGCCTTGCGCACATAGTCGGTCAGGCCGGTGGGCGGGCCGTAGCGTCCGGCGAGGGCGTCACCGTAGAGCTTGAGGTTGCCGAAGGTCGAGGACGGCGAGCGGTGGTACTGGCGGGCGCTCGGGTCCTTCCAGAGGGTCTCCAACTCGGTGGGGCTCATCATCCGCTTGAGGGTGTCGATGGTGGGGATGTCGGGTCCCGCACTGGTCTCGGAGTTGAAGCCGGTGGCTCCGCCCTCGCGTTTGGCGTACCAGTAGTTCGGCGGGATCCAGTCGTAGGGGCCGGTCATCTTCATGCCCGAACTCCCCAGCTTCGGGGAGGACTTGGCGGAGGCCGCCGGGACGACGGGCGTTCGCCAGTCGGCCGCGGTGAGTGCGTCCAGATAGTTCTTCTCGATCGTCGCGTCCGGGGCGAAGTCGCTGCCGATGAGGAACGAGATGACACTGGGGTGGTCACGCAGCCGGGCGGCCTCCGCCGCCATCGACGCCTTCGCCACGGTGTAGTCGGCGTCTGTCCACTTGCCGCCGGACTCGCCGCCGTTGACGTTCCCCTCCCACTTGTCACAGCACTCCCAGCCGGGCAGGGTCAGGATGCCGTACCGGTCGGCGAGGTCGAAGAACTCGTCGGGCTCGATGTGCCCTTCCAGGCGGATGGTGTTGAGGCCCAGGTCGAGGGCGTACCGCAGTCGGTCCTCGACATAGGTGCGGTCCCAGCGCAGGAACTCGTCGGGCGACCAGCCGCCGCCCCTGATCAGCAGCGGGCGGCCGTTGATGCGGTACTGCCGGGCTCCGTCGGAGTTCAGCGGCGCCTGTACATCCCGGATCCCGAAGGTCTCGTGCGTGGTGTCCGAGGCGGTGCCGGAGACGGTGGCGGTCAGGTCGAGCCCGTACAGCGGCTGCTCGCCCATGCCCGCGGGCCACCACACCTTCGGCGAGGCCAGCCGCAGCGCCGGGACGTCGGCCGGGGCGAAGGTCACCGTCTTCGTCTCATGGGCGGCGAGGCTGACGGAGCGGCTGAAGGGGATCGGTGCGCCGCCGCCGGAGTCCGGGGCGACGCTTCCCGAGACCGTGGTGGTGACGGCGGCGTCGGTGTCGTTCCTGACCTTGGCCTTGACCGTCAGGTCCGCGGAGGCGAGCGACGAGGTGTCGAGCTTGGTCACGACGTGCGCGTCCCGCAGTGCGACGGGGCCGCCGCGGCGTACCAGCACATCGCGGACGATGCCCATGTTCTCGTCGGGAGGTGGCTGCAGCCAGTCGATCCAGCCCATGGTGAGGTTCTGGTCCGGGTCGTTGGGCTCGATACGGAAGGCGACCGTGTTCGTACCCTTGCGCACCACGGAGGTCACGTCCAGCTCATGCCGGGTGTAGGCGCCCGCGACATCGGCGGCCTTCGCGACCCGGGTGCCGTTCACATAGACGTCGGCCGCCGAGATCACCCCGCTGAAGTCCAGATACGTACGCTCGGAGGTGTCGGCGAGCGTGAAGTCCGAGCGGTACCACCAAGGCACCTGGAAGTCGGCCCGGGGGATCTTCTGCTGGTTGGTGGAGTAGAACGGGTCGGCGTACACCCCGTCCGCGAGCAGCGCGGCGAGCACAGTGGACCGAGGGCCGGCGGAATACCAGCCGTTCGCCGGGTAGCCCGGGCTGGAGATGTCGGCTGCGGCGTCGGTCACCTTGGCCGAGGACTGGATCCGGTAGCCGGACAGCGCGGTCGTGCCGCCGGGCGCCGCCGCGACCACGGTCGGTCGCGGGGGCCCCGCCGACCGGTGCCCCGGCGAGTGCGCGCCGGCCCAGGCGCTGGTGGAGAGGGTGCACAGCAGCCCCAGGACGACGGCCGCGGTGGCCAGCGGACTTCGGCGGGTGAGGGCAGGGCGGTGGAACACGGTGATCTCCTCTTGGGGGGAGGCGGTCCGCGCTTCGGCACTGCGGAACTAGGAGTCGGGCGACAAAGTTAGGAAACTTTACTAACTTGGCTCAAGCTAGGAGTTCCCGCGGTGGCTGTCAATCACCGTGCCGAGTGGGGCCGTTCAGGCGACGCCGAGCGGCCTACGCCGTGGAGTGGCGCTCGAACACCACCTCCCGTGCCGTGCTCAGGGCCGTCGCCACGGCCCCCATCAGCACCGCGTCCTCGCCGAGCCGGCTGGGCACGATCTTCGGGCGCAGCGGGGTCAGAGCGCGCATCGTCTCCTGTACGGGTCGCAGCAGCAGATCCACGCTGTGCCCCACCCCGCCGCCGAGCACCACGAGATCGGGATCGAGTACGGCCGCCGCGGCCGCCACGGTGTGCGCGATCCGTTCGCCCTCCAGCCGGACCGCCTTGACCGCGGCCGGTTGCTCGGACCGCGCCGCGTCGAACACCGCCTTCGCGGTGAGCTGCCCGGTCATGCCGAACGAGCGGGCCGACTCGACGACCGCCTCGCCGGACACCGCGTCCTCCAGCGTCCGGGGCTCGGACGATCCGGCCCAGGGCAGGAAACCGATCTCGCCCGCGCCCCCGTGCGCACCGGTGAACAGCCGTCCCTCGCTGACCACTCCCATGCCGAGCCCGGTGCCGATCATGATGTACGCGAACAGCCGGCTGCCGGCGCCCACGCCGTAGGTGTACTCACCGAGCGCGGCGAGATTGGCGTCGTTGTGGACCTCCAGCGGAACCCCGAGCTCGTCCTGCATGCGGTCGAACAGCCCGGCCCGGCCCCAGCCCGGCAGATGCATGGCGTGCCTGACCCGCCGCCGCTCCTCGTCGTAGACGCCCGGGGTGCCCACCACGGCGTGCGCGACCGCGGCCGGGTCGCCGCCCCAGCCCGCTACCACCCGGTGCGCGGTGGCCACCACCAGGTCGGCCATGGCCGCGGAGGTGCGGGCCCGGTTGCGTACGTCCGCACGTGAGACCACCTGGCCGTCCAGGTCCGCGACGGCGATCCGCAGCCAGCTGCGGCCGATGTCGATGCCCAGCGCGTAACCGGCCGCCGGGTCGGCGGCGTACAGGACGGCGACCCGGCCCCGTTCAGGTGCCTGGGTGCCCGCCTCGTGCACCAGCCCGGCGTCCTCCAGGGCGGCCAGCGCGCTGGAGACCGTGGGCTTGGACAGGCCGGTCTCCCGGGCGAGCTGGGCACGCGAGGCGGGACCGTGGTTGCGCAGCCGGTCGAGCAGCAGCCGCTCGTTGGCGCTGCGCAGCCGTTGCCGGTTCCAGGGCTGATCTGCGACGACGCTGTCGGACATGCCGCCATTCTCACCTATCGGGTGCGGCCTCTTGACGGGCTAAGTAAAGGTACTTAACTATATCGCCAGCCTGCCCGGGCGAATCGCCCCGTTCCGCTCTTTCTCCCCGCTTCGTGTTCCAGGAGGTCCCCATGTCCGGTAGCCCGCCTCCCGAGGGCGGTTTTGTCCGCCGCGTCGGGCTGTTCCAGGCCACGGCCATCAACATGAGCCAGATGTGCGGCATCGGGCCGTTTGTCACCATCCCGCTGATGGTGGCGGCGTTCGGCGGGCCGCAGGCAGTCGTCGGCTTCGTCGCCGGAGCCGTGCTGGCGCTCGCCGACGGGCTGGTCTGGGCCGAACTGGGCGCCGCGATGCCCGGCTCCGGCGGCAGCTATGTGTATCTGCGCCAGGCCTTCCAGTACCGCACCGGACGGTTGATGCCGTTCCTGTTCGTGTGGACGGCGATGCTGTTCATCCCGCTGATCATGTCCACCGGTGTGGTCGGCTTCGTCCAGTACCTCGGTTATCTGGCGCCGGACCTGGGGCAGACGAGCGGCGACCTGATCGGGCTCGGCGTGATCGTGCTGGTGATCGCACTGCTGTGGCGGGGCATCGAGCACATCGCACGGATCACCGCCGTGATGTGGGCCGTGATGATCGCCTCCGTGCTGCTGGTGATCGTCGCCGCGGCGAGCGACTTCTCCCCGCACCTGGCGTTCACCTACCCCGCGCACGCCTTCGAACTGACCAGCAACCACTTCTGGATCGGCTTCGCCGCGGGCCTCACCATCGGCATCTACGACTACCTGGGCTACAACACCACCGCCTACATGGGCGCCGAGATCAAGGACCCCGGCCGCACCCTGCCGCGCTCCATCATCTTCTCGATCCTCGGCATCATGGCGATCTATCTGCTGCTGCAGATCGGCACGCTCGGAGTGATCGACTGGCACCGGATGACCAACCCGGACGACATCGCCTCCACCTCGGTCGCGTCGGCGGTCCTGGAGGAGACCTGGGGCAAGGGAGCGGCCGACACCGTCACCGTGCTCATCCTCATCACCGCGTTCGCCTCGGTGTTCGCCGGACTGCTCGGCGGGTCCCGGGTGCCGTACGACGCCGCGAAAGACCGCGTGTTCTTCAAGCCCTACGCCAGGCTGCACCCTCGCCACCGCTTCCCGACCCTCGGCCTGGCGACCATGGGCGTGGTCACCGCGATCGGGTTCCTGATCGGCCGGCACACCGATCTGGCGACCCTCATCCAGCTCCTCACCACGGTGATGGTGCTCGTCCAGGCCCTCGCGCAGATCCTCGCGGTGAGCGTCCTGCGGTCCCGCCAGCCCGGCCTCAAGCGGCCGTACCGGATGTGGCTCTATCCGATCCCGAGCGTCGTCGCCCTGGTGGGATGGCTGGTCATCTACGGCTACGCAGACAAGAACTCGCCGGGCCGCCACCCCATCGAGTGGTCCCTGGCATGGCTCGCCCTGGGGTGTGTCGCGTTCGTGCTGTGGGCCCGGTGGGAGAAGGTGTGGCCGTTCGGGGAGAAAGAGATAAGTGAGGAGTTCCTCCCGGGGGCGCCCACGGAGGGAGACCGGGCGGTGCTTTGACGTGGCCGTCGGTGTGGTTCTGAGGGCTGCCGCCCCCGGACTCCCGGATCCCGTACGTGCGTAGCAATGTCAGGGGCAGCCCGCCTTGGCTGCCCCCGACCAATTCCACTGGGCTACCAAGGCACTTCCCCGTTTTCGTCCTGGAAGGTTCCGGTCGGCCCGTCGGCGTCAAGAGCCGTGAGACGCACGACGACCCTGGCGCTCTCTTCCGGCGCCCTTCCGATTCCGAACGCCGCCGTCAGGTCCGTCGCGGTGGTGCCGGGCTCGACCGCGTTGAACTTGAGCCCGGCTGGGACTTGGCGTACTGGACCGTGAGCATGGTGGCCGCGGACTTGGACGCGGAGTAGAGCGCCAACGGCAAGTTGAACTCCGGCCGCTCCGGACTGGTCACAGCCCAGAAGGACCCGGCACTGCTCGATACGGTGACCACGGTCGGGTTCGAGGACTTATGGAGCAGGGGGAGCGCCGCCTCCGTGACACGCACGACTCCCACCGCGTTGGTGTCGAAGGCCCTCAGCGCGGTGGGACCGTCGGTGACTCCGTGTCCCGACACGCAGCCGATGCCCTTGTTGGCCCCGGTGATCAGGGTGATGGTCATGCGAATCCTCGCGAAGTATGTGGCTCGAGTGGGCCAATGGTGAGGTGCGGACTGTTACTTGAGGTGCTGGCGCTGATCGGGGAGAGTCAGCCGGTCAGCTGCCGGAGAAGTTCGCCGGCGTCGTGCAGGGCGGTCATGTGCACGAATCGTCCGTTGCGGGACCTGCTGGATGGCGTACTCGACGATCTCGAACGAGGCGCCGGTGGGAGCTACACCGAGCCATTCCTTGACCGGGGTACCCGTGTTGACCAGACGTGCGGCCAGACCGTCACGTCATGCCTTTGAACCGCGTTGGCGTTGCGGGGGATGGCGAACTCGTCGACCGGTACCAGTGCGTTGCCGTCGGGGCCGTAGGCGAGGGGCGTCTCGATGATGCCGGGGTGGACGGAGTTGACGCGGATGTTGTCGCGGGCCAGCCCCTTGGCGGCTGCGCGCATGAGGCTGCGAAGTGCCCACTTGCTGCTGCTGTAGGCGACGGGGTCGGGGGCGGCCGCGAGGCCGGCGACGGAGTTGATGTTGATGATCGCGCCGCCGCCTGCCTTACGCATCGAGGGGGCCGCGGCGCGGGTGCCGAGCAGGGCGCCGGTGAGGTTGGTGTCCAACACGCGCTGGAACTCCTCGAGCGGGATGCTCTCCACGGTGCCGACGCGCAGGTAGGCGGCGTTGTTGATCAGGATGTCCAGGGGGCCGAAACGGGCCTCGGTCTGGTTGATCACGTCGGCCCAGTCGGGCTCCCTCGTGACGTCGAGCCGCACGGTGAGTGAGGGGCCGTCAAGCTTGTCCACGACCTCGCGCAGCACGGTCGTGTCCGGTGACGCCCAGGCGCGCACGCCACAACTGGTCCCCGTAGCGCGCCGCCAGGTCGTCCAGGCTCTCCAAGGCGTCGTGCGGTGGCGGCGACCCGGTCCCCTCGTGCGAGCAGCTGTTCGGTGTGATGCCACCGCGACCAAGTGGCGCCTGATGAAGGCGATGGTCGACGAGTTCGCCACCTACGGCCTGGCCGGCGCCCGGATCGACCGCATCGCCGAGACCGCCGCGGCCAACAAGCGGTCGATCTACATGCACTTCGGCACCAAGGAGGAACTGTTCGACAAGATTGTCGCCGACAGCATGCTCACGTTGGCGCAGTCGGTCTCGTTCGAGTCCGGTGACCTGCCCGGCTACGCCGGTGACCTGTTCGACCGGCTGGAGCAGTGGCCGCACATCCGGCGGCTGTACCTGTGGGCGGGGTTGGAGCGAGATCAGCCCGTCGATGCCGAGGCCGAGCAGTACCGGACGAGAGTCGCCGCGTTCGAAGCCGCTCAGGCAGCGGGCCAGATCCGCGCCGACATCCCGGCGGCACAACTGATGGCCATGGTGATCGCACTGGTCATCAGCTGGGACACCGCCGCCTGGTCACTGAAGGCGTTGCAACCGGAGAACGGTCGCGAATCCGCAGGCGGCCGCAGGGCCGCAGTGGTGGCCGCCGTTGCCGCACTCGCCCAGCCGCCCCGAACACGCCCCTGAGCACACATCAGTTCCAAGCGCTCTTCTTGATCCTTTGTGGCCTGCTGGAACGGTCAACAAGCCCGGCCTCGCCTGTTCCTGATGTGGACAGGCCGTGACGTCGTTGGTGATCCTTAGTTCGTTGCGCGGGTCCGCGAGTCGTGCTTGGCTCGCCCGATGAACTTTCTGTTGACGGCCAGCGGCCTGCGTAACGAGTCGCTGCGGGATGCGCTGCGGGACATGCTGGGCAGGCCATTCGGATCGGCGAACGTCGTGTACGTTCCCACGGCATCACTCGCCGAGCCCGGGGATCATGGATGGTTGGTCGCGGACATGAACCGGCTGCACAGCCTTGGCTGGCGGGAGTTCGACGTCCTGGAGCTCAATGGCCTGCCCCGGCAGATGGTGCTCGACCGGCTGCTCCACGCCGACGTCATCTATGTGGGGGGCGGCAACCACTACCACCTCGCGCGCAGCATCACCGGCAACGGCCTGGCCGACGGCTTCCTGGAGGCGCTGGAGAGCCGGGTCTATGTGGGGTTCAGCGCCGGATCGATGATGTTCAGCCGTAATCTCACCGGACATTCCGCCGACGTCATCGGGGACGCCAAGGACCTCCACGTGCTCGGCGCGACGACCGTGGAGCCGCCGTTCGGCCTCTTCGACTGGTATCTCAAGCCTCACCTGTACTCGCCGGATTTCCCCGAGCGGGACGACGCCTGGGCTGATCGCATCGTTGCCCGGGCGGACTTCCCGATCTACTTCATCGACGACGAGACGGCCGTTCGCGTCAGGGACGGCAAGGTGGATGTCGTTTCCGAGGGCCGATGGCGGTTCCATCCCTGACTCCACGCGTGCTGGTGAGTTCCGGGCCCACAGCCTCCGGCTGGTCAGGTCCGTGCAAGGAGCGCCTGACCATCCGAAGGCCGCCTGCACGGATCACCGCATGTCCGCAGACGAGAACACGACGGCTCTGCCCTCCCTCCGCCGGCGACGCCGGGCGGTGGCCACCCAGGAGACCGTGGCCACCGCCGAGAGTCACCTCGCCGAGCACGGGCTGCACGCCCTGCCCCTGAGGGCGGTTGCCCGCAGCCTCGGCATGACCGTGCAGGGTCTCTACCACTACTTTCCGAACCGGGACGCCCTCGTCACGGTTCTCGTCGCCAAGGCGTACGAGGATCTGGCAGACGCCGTGAAGGCGGCCGTCGACACAGCGGTGGACGAACCGGCCGCGCTGCGGTTCCTGGCCGCCGCCTAGGGCTATCGCCGACGGGCCGTCACCCACGTCGAGCGATTCCAGTTGCTCTACGGAGCGCCGCCGCGGCACTACGCTCCGCCCTGTGGAAGCATCGCGGGCTTCACGCTGGTGATTCGGTGGCGGTCAGGAACCCCCGCATGTACCCGGCCACGGTGTCCAGGTGGCTTTCGAGCAGGAAGTGACCACCTCCGGGAACCAGGTGGATCTCCGCGTCCGGCAGGTCCCTGGTGAAGGCGCGGGCTCCGTCCGGGCCGAAGATCTCGTCGCCCGCGCCCCAGACCGCGAGGAGAGGAACCCGGCGTTCCCGAAAGTAGTCGTGCACCTGAGGGTAGAGGGGTGGATTGCCGGCATAGTCGCGAAACAGACTGAGCTGCACGAGGTCGTTGCCTGGCCGGTTGACCTCGCGGTGGTCAGCGGCCCAGGTGTCGGGATCGACCAACTCGGGCCGGTCCACTCCGTGCAGGTACTGCCAGCGAATGGCGTCGAGCGAGAGAGCGGTGCGGACTGCGGGTTCGGTCTCGGGGCCCGGATTCTCGCAGTACGCCCAAACGGGCTTCCAGAAATCCGGTACGAAGCCGTCCTCGTAGGCGTTGCCGCTCTGTGTGATCACCGCGGTGATCGCCTCCGGGGCGCGCAGGGCCAGCCGCCAGCCGATGGGTGCGCCGTAGTCCTGGACGTACACGGCGTAGCGGGTGACCTCGAGTTGGGTCAGAAGGGCTTCGGTGATGTCGGTCAGGGAGTCGAAGGTGTAGGTGAACGCGTCCACGGGCGGGACGTCGGAGTTGCCGAAGCCGAGATGGTCGGGGGCGATGACGTGGAATCGATCCGCCAGTGCCGGAATGAGGTGGCGGAACATGCGTGAACTGGAGGGGAATCCATGCAGGAGCACGAGTGTGGGCGCCTCGCGGGACCCTGCCTCGCGGTAGAAGACACGATGCCCCCGCACAGTGGCGTACCGGTGACGGACCTCAACCATAACTAACCCCTTCGATTACTTTTGATGGTTACCTCTCGGTGTTCAGTAGACCGCCCTTGAGGTAACCTGTCAAACAGCTTGATGGAGTTAGCTGAAAAGGTGAGGTCCGTGGTGGATGCCCAAGCCCTGATGCAGGCGCTGAACAGCACGCCTGTCTCGGATGGCCGCCCCCTGGATCTGTGGCGTGACGATCACGAGTTGGACAGGTGGGCGCGGGGGCACGGGGGTCTGGGCGGCGACGAGGAGCGCCGGTGGCTGCGCACCGCCCGGGACGCGCTGCAGACGGTGGACTCGAACACGTCGGCGGAGGCCAGTCTGCGCCGAGTCCTCGCAGGCGTCCGCAAAGTCCCGCAGCCCAGCGCGTCGGGCGTCGAATGGCACTTGGAGGTGCCGCCGGAGCGCAGGCTCGCCGTGGAACTCGTGCTCACGTGGGCGGACGTCAAAGAGCGCATGCCTGGCCGCCTCCGGCCGTGCGAGAACCCCGAATGCCGCCTCTTCCTCTTGGACCGCAGTCGTGCCAACACCGCGCGGTGGTGCTCGATGAAGACCTGCGGGAACCGGCTCAAGGCCCGTCGGCACCAGGCTCGGGCACGCGAGACCCCACGACCCGAGTAGAGCGCCCGCGCTCGCACGGCCGGACTCGCGCACGGAGACCTTTGACGCACGGCAGTGCCGGGCCGGCGGGGGCCATCGACTTGCCGCTCACTCGTGTGTCGAGGACGCCGGACGGAGGACCTTCCACGGTCAGGGACCCTCGCCCTCCCTGATGTGGCACTCGGCGTGCTGTCGCCCAGAGGTCATGAGGCCCACCTACGCGGACAGCGCGCCCTTGTGTGCCGCATCGCGCTGCCGCGCGGACAGGCGGGAACCGGACTCGCGGCGGGCGGCGCGGCGCAGGAGGGGTACCGCCAGGAGGAACCCGAGGACCGCCCAGGCGGTCAGGACCAGGGCGACCATGGGCAGTTCCCAGGAGCCGGCCGCCTCGGCGGTCCGCGCCGTGTCGGGGAGCAGCGCCGAACGCAGGCCCTGTGCCATCCACTTGAGCGGGAAGACCGCGGCCACCTGTTGGACCGGCAAGGGCAGCGAGGTGATCGGGAACACCGTTCCTGAGGTGAGGAGCAGCCCCATCGTCGGCAGCATGATCAACGCCAACGCCTCGCGGGGGTTGGGCAGTACGGCGCCGATGGCCGCGCCGAGCGGTACGACCGCGAGCAGCCCGAGCGTGGTGACCCACAGCAGCGTCAGCCAATCGCCCGCACCGTGCGGCAGTGGCCCGTCCACGAGTAGCGCCGCGGCCACCAGGAGCAGGGTCAGGGTGCCGACCGCCACGACGACCACCAGCAGGCACTTGGCGACGAGGTAGGCCGGTATCCCGCCGGGTGTGGCGCGCAGCCTCAGCAGGGTGCCCTCCTCCCGCTCGGTCACGAGTATCTGGGGGAGGCTGATCAGCCCGATCTGGAAGAGCAGGTAGGCGGCGAAGCCCGCCAGCATCAGATGGGCCATGGGCGTCCGGGTGCCGGGCACGTCGTCGCTGACGTAGGCGGCGACCAGCAGTGCGACGACCACGTTGGTCAGGTGGCCGGACATCTCCTTGCCGTTGCGCAGGAGGTGCCGCAGTTCGATGCCGCCGCGTTGGAGCCCGGCACGCCAACTGTTCGTCATGGGTGTCTTGCTCATGCGGCCTGTGCCTCCTCGTCGGCGGCCCCACCCGTGCCGTCGGCCTCCCGGTGCACCATGTGCAGGTAGGTGTCCTCCAGCGTGGGGCGGCGGATCTCCAGGTCGGCGATCGGGCCGTCCGCGTGCCGGTGGAGTTCCCAGACCAGCCGTGAGGGGTCCGCGGTGCGTTCACGGTGGGATGTCCCGTCGTCGGCCGTCCAGCGGACCTCGGCCTGTGCGGCGGCCCGCCGGGCCAGTTCCGCGGGCGTGCCGCAGGCCCGGATCCGGCCGCCGACCAGCATGGCGAGCCGGTCGGCTAGCCGCTCGGCCTCCGCAAGGTCGTGGGTGGTGAGCAGGACGGTGACGCCCTCGTCGCGGGCCAGCCGTTCGACCAGGACGTGGAGCTCGTGCCGCGCCCGAGGGTCGAAGCCGGCGGTCGGCTCGTCGAGGAAGAGGAGTTCGGGGCGGCCCACGATGCCGAGCGCGACGTCCAGCCGCCGGCGCTGGCCGCCGGACAGCCTGTCCACCTGTCGGCCGCCCTGCTCGGTGAGGCCGACCAGGGCCAGCAGTTCGGCCGGGTCGCGCGGGTCGGGGTAGTACGTGGCGAGGTGCGTCAGTAACTCGGCCACCCGCCAGCGGCGGTGGTCGCGCCAGGACTGCAGGACCAGTCCGATCCTGCCGCGCCACGCGTCGTCGACCCGCTCCGGATCCGTACCGAGGACGGTCACCTCCCCGGCGGAACGTCGCCAAAAGCCCTCCAGGATCTCGACCGTTGTCGTCTTCCCCGCCCCGTTGGGTCCGAGCAGTGCGAAGACCTCGCCGCGGTGAATGTCCAGGTCGACGCCGTGGAGGACGTCGATGCCGCCGTACGTCATCGTCACGCCACGCGCGCGAACGACGGATTGGGCGGATGTGTGCTTCTGCGTCATCGCTCTGCCCCCGAGTGGTGTCGCTGAGGTGGCGCCGCTTCGGCCGCCGCCGGAGGGCCGGCGCCCTCGACGATCGCCCGGAGTGCCGCGACGTGCCCCTCGAAGGCAGCGCGTCCCTGGTCCGTCAGCCGCACTCTGGTGCGCCGCTTGCGGCCGCCGCCCTCCTTGTGGAGCTCCAGGTATCCGGCCTCCTCCAGGGTGTGCAGCTGTTTGGAGAGCGCGGAGTCACTGAGCGAGAGGCTGTCGCGGACGAACGCGAATTCCGCCCACTCGGTGGCGGCGAGCAGCGCGACCACCGACAGCCGGGTGGCGGGATGGATCAGCTCGTCGAAGCCGGCGGGGGTGCTCATCGGTCCGCTCCCGCGTCTGCCGTTCCCGCGTCTGGTGCTCCCGTACCTGCCGCTTGTGCGCCGCGAGTCCGCGCCGACCCGGCCGCCCAGCGGCTCGTCGGTCCGACGAACAGCACGAACACCGTCGCCGAGACCGTGGCCTGAATCAGACTGGCGGACATCGGCTCCAGCGAATCGGCCAGACGGCCGGACAGCAGAGTCGTCCCGCCGGTCACCACGGCCCCCGCGACGAAGGCGCCCAACATCCGCCGGGTGCACCGGGTCGGTGCAGGCGCACCCGGCTCCTACGGTTGTGGAGCACGGCCAGCATGCCCAGCAGCGCGAGGTACGCGGCGGCGGCCACCCCCACACCCCAACCGGGCAGGTCGACGCCCAGCCCGGCCAGGAAGAGCCACATGAGCGCGGCCGTGGTCCAGAGGGACCCCCCGCCGCCCGCAGCGGACCGCTCGACCTCGTCGTACACCCGCTCCTGCCGCACTCGGACGCGCTGCAGGTCCCTCCATGCCTGTTCGGCATCCACCGGCGTACTCATGTCCCTTGCCTCCCGTGTTCCCCGCTTTACTTTCCCACTAGGAAAGTTATATTTGACTTTCCTGATAGGCAAGTCACTACTGAACATGAACTCGTGCTGTCTGTCTGTCAGGGGCGGGTGTGGTGCTGGTGTCCAGCTCGAAGGGGTCGACCAGAGGGCGTCCGCTCACCAGACTGGGCGGGTGACGACATCACCAGTCTCTCCCGACAATCTCCGTGCTGTTCTCTTCGACTCAGGCGGCGTGCTGATGCAGCCGATCGGTGGCCGTTGGAACCCGCGAGCGGACTTCGAGCAGACCGTCCTTGGCCATGCCCCGTCGATCACATCGGAACGGTTCGCGGCGGCCATCAGCGCGGGCGACCACTTCTTCGCCACCTCGTCATCGACGCCTGACTACGACGATTACCACCGGGTGATGCTCCACCACCTCGGCGTGGAGCCGACCTCGCAACTTCTAGCCGACTTGCGCCGCGAAGTCCCTCCGGCCGTGTTCCTGGAGACGTACCCGGACGTCGTGCAGACCCTGGAGGAGCTGAGCCGGCGGGAGGTACGGATGGCCGTGGTGTCGGATGCCTGGCCCGAATTGCCCGACCTCCACGCCGGACTCGGGATCGGCCACTTCTTCGAGGCGTATGCAATCTCCGCGGTCCTCGGCTGCAACAAGCCGGACCCGCGCATGTACCACCACGCCAGCACCGCGCTGGACCTCGCTCCTACCCAATGTCTGTTCGTTGATGACGATCCGGACCTGGTCGCCGCGGCTATCCAACTCGGCTATGCAGGACGTGCGCTGTGCCGGGACTCGGCCGTCTCGGACGTGCCCTCCATCACCTCCCTGACCGAACTCCTGCATTTCTTCTGACACATCCGGCACGGCCTTGCTGGGTTTGGTCGCAGCGCGGCGACGGAATTGCGGGCAGCCCGGCCCGGGCCAGCCGTAGAGGTCCAGACCGGTGCTGCTGAGGCTGCCGTCAATGACGTGGGGCCGGTACTGCAGCATCTTGAGCTTGCGCTTGACGCCTGGGTGATCTGGCCCAGGTCGCCGGCGGCGAGGTTACCGAGGTCGCGCTTGACCAGGGACCACACGCCTTCCTGCGGGTTCAGGTCCGGCGCGTAGGTGGGCAGCTGGAACACGGTGAGCCAGTCGGCGTTCGCGGCGATGAACTCGCGTAGCCGGTAGCGTCAGGTGGATGCGGACGTTGTCCCAGACCAGCACGATCGGCCCGCCAAGCTGGATATGGGCACGCACCAACAGGTCGCGGAAGTCGCGCCAGCCGAAGCCCTTCGGTTGACCTTTGCGTCCGCTGTACTCACGGACCGCGTAGATCAGGCGGGACCGCTCGCCCGCTTTGTAGCAGGTCATGCCCACCATCGAGACCCTGCCCGAGCCCCGGCCTCGGACCCGCACCACGGGGGTCTGGCCCACCCTGCCCCAGGTTCTCGCGCGCGGCGGCGTCATCGACTGGCCGGCCTCGTCCTCAAAGACGATCCAGCCGCCGCACGCCGCCGCGGTGCTCTTACCCGCGGCCAGACCTCCTTCTTCCACAGCTCCACCGCACAGTCGTCGCACTCGATCGCACGGCGAACGGGCTGCTGCCATGACCACCCGCAACGCTTCAGCAGCCGCCATGTGCCCTCCACCGTGTAGGACACGTGGAAGAGTCGACCGATCAGCCATGCGAGAGCGGACCACACTGCAACTCCCGCTCCAGCCGGGCGATCTGTGCCTCGCTGAGCCTCGGGCGGCCGGGCGAGCCCTTCGAGGCGACGCCAGCCGCCCCGCTCTCGCGCCACTGCCGCCGTCAGCGTTCCACCGATCGCTCGGACACCCGCAGCATGACAGCGATGTCCCTGTTTTCTACCCGGCCTCAAACCGGGCCACCGCCTCCAGCCGCACCCGCTCCCGGGCTGCCCTCTCAGCATCAGTCAGACCACCGCCCTGCGCGTGCCTCACCACGCAAGTCGTACAGCTCGCGGGACTCAACGCTCAGCTGAACGCCCCGACATCACCCAATCAGGTTCAGCAGTTGGCCGGTGTCGGCAGGGCGGTGTGACGAAGCGTCGGCAACCCCGGGTCCGCCGGGGGCAGATGGGAGGACGAGCTTCGACCGCGGCACCGCACGGGCAGCGTGATCTGGCAGTCTGATGTCGTGCCGACACCAACTGAACGTCGTACCCAGGCCGAACGCCGAGAGCTGTGGGTCAGGCGGTCTTGTGTCTGCTGCGCTCAGCCACTCAGCCGACCATGAGCCTGGTCGGTGAGGACCTCGCGAACGCCTGGGCGGCGCCAGGCCTCGCCCTGATCGCCGCCGAGGACGCCGACAACAGCAACGGCACGCCTGAGCAGTACCGTTGCGCCGCCGAGCGCGCCGACGCGGGGGCAGCCGTCCTCGACGGAGCCGCGCACTGGTGGCCGTCGGAGAGCCCGAAGCCGGCCGTCGAGGCGCTGACAAGGTTCTGGCAGACCTTCGAGAACTCGCGCCGGGCGCATACGTGATGGCGTCGGCCGTGTCTTCCGCGGTGATGGTCGTGATGGCTCACCGCGTTTCCTCCAGCCCGACCCGCGTGGCCTCGTGCGCCATGTCGGCGCCGAGCTCGGTGACGGCGAGGCCGGGTCGATGGACCTACCCGTACGGCGAGGCCCGAGCGAGGCGGGCAGGTCGCGAGTGCCCCCAAGGTGCCACGGACGGGTGGGTGCGACGGACCCTCCCTGAACCTCGCTCGCAGCCCTAGCGTCGAGTCATGACCGACGAACAACTGATCGCGGACCTGCACAGCCGGTGGGTGTTCGGATGGGAGCGCAACGAGGGGGACGCACCGTTCAACTTCCTTGGCGCCTTCGGAGACTTCTACGATTTCAGCTCTCCGGAGGTCCGACTCTACGACGACTTCGACCCCGAGCAGCGTGTGGCGACGACTGCCGCGGGCTACGGCTCGATCTGGGAGCCCAGCTTTCAGAAAATGGTGTCCGCGCACCATGCCATCGACGACGGACCATTTGTCATCGCCGGCCACGATGTGGCGGCGTCCACGCTGACCTTCGTAGCCCGGATCACCATGCCCGGCGTCACCACCGACATCCGTACCACGACCTCGCTGGTCTGGCGCCGAACTCAAGACGGCTGGCGGATCGTCCGCGAACACAACTCGACCAAGGTTCTGCCCGCGGGGGACCTCGACGGCAGGCTGCCGGCGCCCGAGGCTTCGGTCCGTTGACGAGTCGGTGGGGGTCCTCGCCACCAACGGCGGCGGCGCGATCCTCAACGTCCTGTCCGCGCTGTCCTGGTGCTCACACGACCCAGCGAACGCCTACGCCGCGCGAAGCAGCCGAGTGAAGCCTCACGAACGAGGCGCGGCTGGAACTGGCCGGCCAGAAGAGACGGACACAGACCTCGTCGCCTACGTGCGCGGGGCCGGGCTCCTCTCCGTCCGCTCGGCGATCAGTGGCCCCAACAGCCGTGTTCCCGGCCCCACCCGACCGCCGGGGCCGGGCAGTTGGGTCGTGTCGGCCACCGTGAGCGGTTCCCGACAGGCGCCGCAGGCCATGACGGGTGTGGTGACGTGCCCGCAGGTGTCGTGGCGGACCAGGGCCGGCGGCCCCACGGGCGCCGCGTACCACTTGTCACCCCAGGCCATCAGCGCCAACAGGACGGGGTAGAGCTCCCGGCCCTTCTCGGTGGCCACGTACTCCTCGCGTGGCGGGCTGGTCTGATATTGCTCGCGTGTCAGCACGCCCTCCTCGACCAGCCGAGCCAGCCGCGCGGCGAGGACCTTACGGGACAGGCCGAGGTCCTGCGCCAACTCGTCGAAGCGTTGGATGCCGACCAGGACGTCGCGCATGATCAGGGCCGTCCAGGCGTCGCCGAACAGGTCGGTCGCGCGGGCGATCGAGCACGCGACGCCGGAGAGGGGGGTACGTGTCACGCCCTCATCGTATCGCCCCTTGGGTTTCTTCAAGGAACTAACGGATACTAGGTTTACTCAAGGAACCCGACTCGGACGTCGATGGAGCCTGCCATGACCACCGCCCCGCGTATCGCACTCGACTCAGCCGGGCCGGCGGCCGTCGACGGCCGCTACATCCGGGCCCTGACCTTCCAGTCCGTACGGCTCGAGTACTTGCGGTACGTGCTCCGGGAGTTGAGCCTCGCGGCGGCCGGCAGCCGGGCGCTCGTCGTCGGCAGCGGGCGCGGCCTGCCCGCCCGTGGGCTCGCCCGGCTCGGTTTCGAGGTCGTCGCCGCCGACCCGTCACCCGCCGCGACGGCCCTCGCCATGGAAGCGGACGACGGGCTCGGCATCACGTATTTGACGACGCCCGCGGAGGAACTCGACCTGCCGGTCGCCTCCTGCGACCTCGTGTACTGCGCGGACACCCTCGAGATCACCGAGAAGCCGGCCGCGGTCCTGGCGGAGGCCGCGCGCGTGCTGCGCCCCGGCGGAGCCTTCGTCTACGACACGGTGAACCGCACCGCCGTGTCCCGCCTCATCTATCTCGGCGCCTTCCAGGCCTTCCCGGGCACACGGATCATGCCCCGCGGCCGCTACGCCGCACGCCGGCTGCGCCGCCCGGCCGAGCTCGCCGAGGCCCTCGACCGGGCGGGGCTGTCCACGAAGGACGTCTCGGCCTTCAAGCCGCGCGACGTACGCAGTCTCGTGCGCGCGACGCGCGGGCGCCGGCGTGGCACGCTGACCGACGAGCAACTGCCTGAACTGGTCGACATGGTGCTCGAGCCGGAGGGCAGCCCGATGGTGACGTATCTGGGGTACGCGCTCCACCGGGCATGAGTCACGACGAAGGCATCATGGAGTTCGGTGCACCGCGCCCAGCGGACCTGTCGTCTCTCCGGAGTCACCCGGCGCCGCTAACCGTCCTGCTGCTGTGGGGGCATGCTGGGTGCTGGAGCGGGCGCGGAGGCAGTTGGTGGGGCGGTGTCAGCGGTGCGCGGCGCGGTGACGCGCGGTCGTGGTCCGTTGAGGCTGTTTCGGGTGCGGATGTGGAAGGCGAGCAGACCGGTGAGGGCGGTGGCCGTGAACCATCCGGCCTGGATGGCCAGGTACTTCGGCAGGGGAGTGGCGGAGAATCCGGCGCCCGTGGCGGCCCGCATGGCGCCGTAGGAGGGCAGGAAACGCACGATGCTGCCGTTCGAGCTGGAGCTGCAGAGGGGGTCTTGGAGGGCGAGGTCGATGACGCTGGTCATCACGATGGCGAACATGCCTTCCACCTCGCGGCGTAGCAGTGAGCCGAAGGCGATGCCCAGGGCGCCCGTAGCCGAGTCGGCGTCCCGCAGTACGAGGAGGCCCCGATCGGCTTCGGCAGCCTTTTCCGCCACAACATCCGCCTGGCCGGCGGACCCGCACCGGTCCGTGCCTACGTCGAGGAACTGATGCCCGACATCCTCGACGGCGTCATCGAGCCGGGGAAGGTCTTCGACGTCACCACCACTCTGGACGGTGTCCCGGCGGGCTACCAGGACATGGCCGACCGCAAGAGCCTCAAGGTCCTCGTCAACAACTGCCCCCGGGCAGAACAGAAGAGGGGTGCGGCGCCGTCCACACCCCTCACCCTGGGGAAGATCTGCCCAGTAGCGCTCGCGCATCCTCACGAACCCCCGCATCCACGCCCCCACCCGCGCCCACGACCCTGGCGGCGGGCTCAGCCCGTTTTGCCTCGGGCGGCTGAGTCCCTGGCGGGGTTCGCCGCCGACTCCTGGGCCGACGACAACTCCCGGCGCCGGAAAGACCCCGCGGCCACAGTCAGCGGACCGATCAACAACACGAGCACCGCGACAACGCCGAGTGCGACCGGCAGGCTGGTCAACTCGGCGACCTCGCCCACCATCGGAGGGCCGAGCAAGAACCCGCTGTAGGCAATGGTTGTCGCGAACGCGACCTCGCGCTCACCACCGCCCCCGTCGGCCCGCCGACCGGCCGCGCCACTCAACTCCATGACGACCGGAGACGCGTACGCCAAACCGACACCAGCGACAGCCAAGCCGACGAAGGTGAGCGCCGGCGACGGCGCCATGACCGCGGTCGCCAGCCCCAGCCCACCGATCACCGCACCCCCGATGAGCATCCGTGGCGCGCCCCAACGACGCTGGATCGCCTCGCCGAACAAGCGGGTGCACGCCATGGTGATCGAGAAGCACGAGTAGATCAGGGCGCCGGTGGCCTCGCTGAGACCGCGCTCCTGCGCACCGAACAGCGCCGACCAGTCCGCGGTCGCTCCTTCGGCTGTCGAGGCACACAGGGCCACACCGCCGAGCAGCCACAGCACGGGCCGCCTGAACGGTGCCCGCCCAGCGCGCCCGCTCTGTGCGGGCACCCTCAGCAGTTCCTCGACGGGAATCCAGCGGGCGATGCCGACGGTGACGCCGCCGCAGATCACCGCGACGATGACAAAATGACGGCTCGGCGCCAATCCTTGGCCGGCCGCGACCGAGGCGCCGACCGAACCGGCCAGCGTGCCGAGACTGAAGGCCGCGTGGAACAGCGGCATGATCGCCCGGCCGGTCCGCCGGGTCGCTGTCACGCCGGCCACGTTCATCGCCACGTCCATCACGCCGACCATTGCGCCGAGAACGATCAGCAGCAGGCCGAGCGTCGCGGACGACCTCGCCAGTCCCAGAACGGGAAGCATCGCGGACCCGGCGACGCCGGACACCGTCATCACGACGCGAGCGCCGAAGGCCGCGCACAGTCGACCGGCGAAAAGCGAAGCGGCGATCATACCTACGCTGGCACCGAGCAGGGACAGCCCCAGCGCACCCTCGTCCGCACCGATCTGCGCGGCCAGCGCCGGCACCCGAGGGGCCCACGAGCCAAGCAGCGCGCCGTTGAGGACGAACGCACCGAGTACCGCGATGATCCCCGGGTCCCGCTCGCCGGCGCGGTCCGGATGGGTACCAGTCATTGTCAGCTCCGTCCCGGCCCGGTCCTGGTCGAGCCACGATCGGCCCAGCACCGTGGCACACCTGCGGAGACCCGTGCGGATCACACCGATGGAACCGAGCGTAGGTGCGCCGGAACGTGCGCCGACCGAGCTGTCAGGTTCGCGCCAAGAACGTGGCTGGATCATTGGACCGCCGCGGCACGTCTTCCGGCCCCAGACGCACGACGTCTACCTCAGCAATCCGACCTGCTATCAGGAGATCGTCGGGATCGTGCCGACCAGTCAGGCGGGTGTGGGCTGTTTCGGGGCGAGGGTGGGTTCGAGGCGCACGACAATGCCCTTCGACGTGGGCTGGTTGCTGATGTCGGCGACGCTGTCCAGCGGCACCAGGACGTTCGTCTCCGGGTAGTAGGCGGCGGCCGAGCCCTTTGCGGCCGGGTAGGGCACGACTTGAAAGTTCTCCGCCCGGCGCTCCGAGCCATCCGACCAGACGCTCACCAGGTCGACGTGATCGCCCTGAGCGAGGCCGAGTTCGGTCAGGTCGTCCGGGTTGACGAGCACGACATGGCGGCTGCCGTGGATGCCCCGGTAGCGGTCGTTGTTGGTGTAGGGGACGGTGTTCCACTGGTCGTGGGAGCGCAGCGTCTGTAGCAGCAGGTGACCCTCGGGTGCCTGGGGGACCACGCGCTCGTTGCAGGTGAACAGGGCCTTGCCGACCTTGTTGTTGAAGACGCCCTCGTTGACCGGGTTGGGCAGTTGGAAGCCCCCGGGGCGGGTCACCCGTGCGTTGAAGTCGTGGAAGCCCGGCACGATGCGGGAGATGCGGTCGCGGATGGTGCCGTAGTCGCCCTCGAACGTGTCCCAGGGGATGTCCGCCTTGCCGTCCAGGGTGCGGCGGGCGAGCCGGCACAGGATGGCGACTTCGCTGAGCAGCAGCGTGGAGGCCGGTTCGAGGCGGCCCTGGGAGGTGTGCACCTCGCTCATGGAGTTCTCGACGGTGACGAACTGCTCGCCGTCGGCCTGGACGTCACGCTCGGTGCGTCCCAGGGTCGGCAGGATCAGCGCGGTGTCGCCGCAGACGGTGTGCGAGCGGTTGAGCTTGGTGGAGATGTGGGCGGTCAGCCGGCACGAGCGCATCGCCTCCTCGGTGGCCTCGCTGTCGGGAGCGGCGCGGACGAAATTGCCGGCCAGGGCGAGGAAGACCTTGACGCGGCCCTCACGCATCGCCTTGATCGAGTCCACCGAGTCCAGGCCGTGCGGGCGCGGCGGGTCGAAGCCGAACTCCTTCTGCAGGGCGTCCAGGAAGGTGTCCGGCATCTGCTCCCAGATGCCCATGGTGCGGTCGCCCTGGACGTTGCTGTGGCCGCGCACCGGGCAGGCGCCGGTGCCGGCGCGTCCCAGGTTGCCGCGCAGCATCAGGAAGTTGACGATCTCCCGGATGGTGGGCACGCCGTGCTTGTGCTGAGTGACGCCCATCGCCCAGCAGACGATGACGCGTTCGCTCTTCAGGACCTCGTCGCGGACCTTCTCGATCTCCTCGCGGGTCAGTCCGGTCGCCGTGCGCACGTCGTCCCAGTCGACGGTGCGTGCGTGCTCGGCGAACTCCTCGAAGCCGGTGGTGTGGGCGTCGATGAAGTCGTGGTCCAGGACGCTGCCGGGCCGGGCGTCCTCGGCCTCCAGCAGCAGGCGGTTGAGGGCCTGGAACAAGGCGAGGTCGCCGCCGGGCTTGATGTGCAGGAAGCGGTCGGCGATCTGAGTGCCGCGTCCGGCGACCCCGCGCGCCGTCTGCGGGTTCTTGAAGCGCCGCAGCCCGGCCTCCGGCAGCGGGTTGACCGCCACGATCCGGCCGCCGCCCCGCTTGGCCGCCTCCAGGGCGGTGAGCTGTCGCGGGTGATTGGTGCCCGGGTTCTGCCCCACCAGGAAGATCAGATCGGCGTGGTGGAGGTCGTCGAGGCTGGCGGTGCCCTTGCCGGTGCCCAGGGTCTCGCTCAGGGCGAAGCCGCTGGACTCGTGGCACATGTTGCTGCAGTCCGGCAGGTTGTTGGTGCCGAAGGCGCGGGCGAAGAGCTGCAGGACGAAGGCGGCCTCGTTGCTGGCGCGTCCGGAGGTGTAGAAGACGGCCTCGTCGGGCGAGGCCAGCGCCTTCAGTTCCCGCGCGAGGACGCCCAGCGCGTCGTTCCAGCTGATGGGTTCGTAGTGTTCGGAGCCGGGCCGCTTGATCATCGGCTCGGTGAGCCGGCCCTGCTGGTTGAGCCACATGTCGGAGCGGCCGGCGAGTTCCGAGATGCTGTGCTCACGGAAGAAGTCGGCGGTGATCCGGCGCGTGGTGGCCTCGTCGTTGATGTGCTTGGCGCCGTTCTCGCAGTACTCGTTGCGATGGCGTCGTCCCGGGGCCGGGTCCGCCCACGCGCAGCCGGGACAGTCGATCCCACCCACCTGGTTCATGGTCAGCAGGTCCACCCCGGTCTTGCGCGGGGAGGTCTGCTCCAGGGAGTACTCCAGCGCGTGCACGACCGCGGGGACTC
This sequence comes from Streptomyces sp. NPDC006332, assembly GCF_040612855.1. Lineage (NCBI taxonomy): Bacteria > Bacillati > Actinomycetota > Actinomycetes > Kitasatosporales > Streptomycetaceae > Streptomyces > Streptomyces sp. NPDC006332. The sequence continues at coordinate 196,090 of NZ_JBEXRA010000003.1, read as the reverse complement.
CCGCCGCCCACTTCTTCGGCGGTGTCACGGAGAGAGTGGTCTCGGGCTTCTCGCCGGGCGGGGGGTTCTGCATGGGTTCGCCTTTCTCTTGCCGTGTCCGGTACGCCGTCAGCCGTCAGCCGTCAGCCGTCAGCCGTCAGCCGTCAGCCGTCAGCCGACAGGCCACTGGGCCACGCGGCTCCTGGGCGGTTCCGGGTGATCGTGCTGCACGCGGCCGTTGCGGATGGTGCCGCGCCAGGCCCCGCCCTCCTGCCCCATTCCCTCCAGGAACCGCTTGAAGTTCATGAGTTCGCCGTGCATCAGACGGGCGGTCAGCCGACCGACCCTGGACGATCGGGTGAGGATCCCCGCGGCTCCCCGCGGTTCCAGGAGCATCCGCACAGTGATCGCGGTGCCGCCGGGCTCCGTCGGCCTGAACTCGACCTCGCCCTGGTGGGAGGGTTTCTGCTCCAGACCGCGCCAGGCCAGATAGGCGTCGGGGTCCTGCTCCACGATCTCGACCGCGAAGCGGCGGCGCAGGGGTCCGTAGCCGATGGTCCAGGCGGTCACGGTGGGCCTGATCTGCTCGACGCCGTGCACCACGGTCGAGAAGCGCGGGAAGCTCTTGAACTGCGTCCACTGGTTGTACGCCGTCCGCACCGGCACCGCGACCTCGACCGTCTCCTCGACGTGCCGCTTCCGCAGCGGACGGCGGCGCGTGACGCCGTCGCCGTCAGTGCGCATCCCCGGCATGTTCGGCACGGCCTGCTGGGCGTCGTCTTCGTCCGCCATCGTGGTCTCTCTTCCGGGGTGCGGGAGCCGAGTGTCCGCTCACCCGGCCTTCCCCTTGTGCGTCAGGGTTTCTCCTCCGGTTCCCACATCGTGCACTTCGAGTCATCCCTGTGCCTGCAGGCCTGCTGAGTCAACCGAGTTGGCTGAGGCTGCCGGATGCCATGACCGTTGCTCCGGCGTACCGTTCATTCATCCGCGTGCAAGTGGTGACGGGCCGCATCGTTGCCCGTCACCCGGCGGGCTCAGCAGCGTCTCCTCTTCGAGGCGGCCGTCGTCATCAGCCCGGCACCATCGCCTCCTCCACCGCCTGGACCGGCTTCGGCCTCGACTCCGTCATCGAGGTCCCCTTCGCCGCCGCGGTCGCCTGGCAGTTCTCCGCCCGCGACCACGCCCTACGTGCAGCCCGCGAGAAGACCACCCCGGCATAGTCATCGCCGCCCCCTTTCTCTCGCGGTCATGGCGTTCCGGTCGGCCGCCCAGCGCAAGGCCGACCGCCCTCGCTGCGGCTGCCATCGCGGTCAAGGAGATCCGCGACGTCTGGCCCAGGGCAAGGGCTGCTGCGCACCCTCCACCTCCGCTAGGAACGAGGCGTCGTCGTCCGGGCACGCGAGGCATCAGTACCAGCCGAGAGAGTGAGGGCTGGGCCTTGCAGGAGCGAAACGGGGCAGCAGCACTGCGTGCAGACTCAACCGCGTTTCACTCTGGCCGCGACCACTCTCGATGCACCGGACTGCCACGCGTTGGCGCGGTTCTACCGCGGCCTGCTCGGGTGGCCGGTGCGGAAGGAGGAACCCGGCTGGGTTGAGATCGCCCCGCCGGACGGCAGTGCCGGGCTGTCGTTTCAGACAGAGCCGCTCTTCACCCGCCCGCAGTGGCCTTCCACACGGTCCGAGCAGCAGATGATGATGCATCTGGACATCGAGGTGGACGATCTACCATCAGCCGTCGAGCGTGCTCTTGCCCTGGGGGCGAGGATGCTGGACTTCCAGCCTCAGGACGACGTACGTGTCCTGTTCGACCCAGCGGGCCACCCGTTCTGTCTCTTCGTGCGCATCGGCCCGAGCGTTTGACAGCAGCGGCTGGGCCCCCCGTCTGGTACATCGACGCCTGCTGAGGGCCTGCGTCTGAGGCCTGTATGGCCGAGCGTCGCCCAGTGGCCCGCCGGTACTCCCGGCGGGCCACTGCTGTTCCTTACGGTGGCCCTATCACAGGGACAGTTCCGGCCGAGTCGAAACGCCCCAGCAGCAAGGCCCGAGGTGCCGTCAGGCATGGGGTCGACCGGTTGTTGCGCGACGCATGCAGCAGCGGGACGCTGCTGTGCGGAATCAGTGCCGGCGCCAATTACTGGGCGGAGGGCTCGCATACGGATTCCTTCGGTCCGCTGACGTTCTTGCAGGAAGGGCTGGGCCTCCTGCCGGGTTCGGTGTGTCCGCACTACGACGGTGAACCAGGGCGTCGCACCTCCTACCGGGAAGCTGTAGCTACCGGCATGCTGTCCGCCGGCTGGGCGGTGGAGGACGGGGTGGGGGCCCTCTTCACGGACGGACGTCTTGAGGAAGCCGTCACCCGGACCCCGGAGACCCGCCTGTACTGGGTGCAGGCAGATGAAGATCACGAGGTCATCGAGCGACCGCTGTCATGCCGGTTGCTCGATGAACCAGAGTGATGCGTGGGACATGTTCCGCGACCAAGACACCGGAGCCGGCACCGAAATCGGCCAGAACCATTGCTCCGGCCCCGCCGACCAGGATCACTGATCCCACGGATCCATCTCCGTCAGCCGCCTGGATCGCGCCGTGCGGCCGATGAACTCTCCCGAGCTCCGCACCGGATAGGTGGATCAGCGCAGTCCGGCGAAGAGATCGTTTTCGGGCACGGCGGCGCCGGTGGTGTCCTGGACACGTACGAAGGTCTCCGTGCCCATCAACTCACCGAACCTCTCCTTGCCCATCTGGAGGAAGAAGATGTTCTCGCCCTGACTGGCGTGCGCCGCCAACGCGTCGAACTTCTGACCGCTGAACGCGGTGGTGTCCACCCACGTGGTGATCTCATCATCGGGAAGGCCGAGCTCGGCCAGCGCGGCGGCCTCGGCAGGATCCGGCTCCGGCATGTCCTCCTGAAACTCGCGCATGATCTCCCCGAACCGCTGCATCCCCGAGCGGGGAACCGTGGTCCAGTACACCTTCGGTGTCAGCGCGGTCATCTCCAGCGCCGCCATCGTGATGCGGTGGGCCTGGATGTGATCGGGATGGCCGTAGAAGCCGTTCTCGTCGTAGGTGACGACCACATCAGGTCGGTAGTGCTGCATGAGTTCCGCGAGCCGGGCCGCGCCTTCCTCCACGGGGGTCTGCCAGAAGGATCCGGGGGCGTCGTTGGTCGACCAGCCCATCATCCCGGAGTCGGCATAGTCCAGCATCTCCAGATCGCTGACCTTCAGGACGTCACGGCTCGCCTCGAGTTCTTGACGGCGCATCCGGGCGACCGCCGCCGGATCGTGCCCGGAATCGCCCGGCTTGACACCCTCCGGCCCGTCACCGCAACCGCCGTCGGTACACGTCACGAGAACCGTGCGGATGCCTTCCGCCGCGTACCGCGCGAGGATCCCTCCGGTCCCGGTGGCCTCGTCGTCGGGATGGGCGTGCACTGCCATGAGCGTCAAGGGCCGGTCAGTCATGAAAAACAGTCCTCCTGCAGGAATTCGTCTTGATCCGACTGGGCGGCGCGCGCACCGCTCCTGGGGTCCGGATCCTGGTGGGGCGGACGACCCGCTGGTCTCCGCGTTCCCCGCCCGTGCGGCGCCAGCCCCTCGGTCGATGCAACCGTGCCGGCCGGGACGTCTGTTCCCGGCGCGGCATTTTGGCCTTCCGGACGTCGGCGTTTCGCCGCGAACGAGACATCCTGTGCACTTGATCTGCCAAGGCCGGCAGTCTGGGAAGCCTGTCGGTGGTGTGGGGCAGCATCCACGCAATGACGAGTACAGGGATAGGCCGTGGATTGGACTTGTTCCGAGAGGGCGATTTCCCCATCTACACACTGACCTTCGTGCGGAATCTGCACCCTCGAGAGCTGCTCACCCGCATGGGGGTGGATCCGGAGACCTTGGGGCTTCGCAAGGCCAGGGACCTGTCGGACGACTTGGGTGACGACCTATGCCGTTGCGGCCCCCGAGTGGGAGGGCCTGCCGGTGTGGGTGCATGGCGACCTCCATCCTGCGAACGTTGTCGTCTCGGGCGGGACGCTCTCGGGCATCGTCGACTTCGGTGCTCTGTTCGCCGGCGATCCGGCGTGGGACCTCGCTGCCGCGTGGGTGCTGCTGCCCGCGGGTATGGCCTCACGGTTCTTCGACGTGTACGCGCATGCAGATGAGGCGGCGATCCGGCGCGCCCGAGGGCTGGCCGCCGTGAAAAGCCTTTTCCTGATGCTCATGGGGCACAGCGGTGTTCGGGGTAATCCTGGCGGCAAGCCGCACTGGGGGCCTGCAGGCCGGGCGGCGCTTGATCGTGTTCTGAAGGGCGTTTGATGCGGGCTTCCGTTGCATTCGTTCTCGGTGTTGGTCGAGGGCGGTGGTGCGGTCTTGACACAGAGACTCACGTGCCTGGAGCTGCCTTCGTGCTCACCGCGGCCGACGAGCCCCTCACCGACCTGCGGGAGACATCCTGACGACTGGTGCCGGAGCGACCGAGGGGGGCGCGGCTCCGGCACCGGTCGGGCAGTCATGCTGGGAGCGTCACGACGCTGCATCACAAGCCTGCGCGCCCGCGAGAGTGCCCGCGCGGATGCCCGCCCGGCGGGCCGCCTCATCCGCCTCGACCGCACGGGCCGCCGCGAGCACGGCGTGCGCCTTCGAGGCCGGGACCACGGCCACACCGTCTCCGTCCGCCACCACCAGGTCGCCAGGGTGGCAGACGATTCCACCCACCGCGACCGGCACGTTCACGTGACCGGGGCCGTACTTGTACGGTCCGGCGGGCGTTACGGCCCTGGCCCACACGGGGAAGCCGATGTCGGCCAGGACGCCGATGTCGCGGGCCGCGCCGTCAAGCACCATCCCCACCACCCCGCGGGCCTTGGCGCGTTCGGCGAGGAGCTCGCCGATCAGCGCACGGGTGGTGTCGCTCGCCCCGTTGACGACGATGAGGTCACCGGGCTGCGCGATCTTGATGGCCTCGTGGATGGCCTTGTTGTCGCCGGCACGGGTCCATACGGTCAGGGCACGACCGATCGCCCGCGCGCCCGGCCACAGGGGGCGGATCGCCGAGTCGAGCAGGCCGAGTCGGTCAGACGCGTCACCGATGTTGGCGGAGGCGACATCCGCGTGGGCGCGCAGCAGTTCGGCCGAGACGAGCGGCTCGGGGCGGGGCTGTTCGGCGACCGCGAAGGCGGTGTGCGTCTGGCTGATGGCCCGGGCGAGTGCCGGGTCGAGACCGAGGCGGTCCAAGAGGTCTGCCGCGAAGGCGACTTCGGTGGCCCTCCGTTCGCCGTGCTTGACGGTGCCGGCGTAGAGGCGGTGCAGCGCGCGGTCGCCGCCCGCGAGTTCCGCGGCGATCTGCTGCCGGACCCACGTCTCGTCACCAGCGGCGCGTCCCGCCTCCACGGCCGTCGCGATGAGGGCGCCGAGACCCTTCATGAAGACGCTGCGTAGCAGCTTCCGTGAGGAGGCGGCGCCCGTGTCTTCGCCGAGCACCTCCACCGGCGTGCCGAGGGCAGCGAAGGCCTCCGCCAGCGCGGTCGCGCCGGGTCCACTGGCCAGCAGCTGAGCGCGGTGACCGTGCTCCAGGACAGAGCCGATGAGCGCCACGTCGGCGAACGCGGCCCGGGACGCGGCCGCGAGATCGTCGGCGATCTGTCGCTTCAGATCCGGGGCGGCGGCGTTCATGTCGGCGAAGACGGCCGTGTCGCTCAGGTGGGCCGCGGCTTCGCGGGCCGCTTCGCGCGCCGCATGAGCGCAGGTCAGGCAGAGCACGAGGGCGCAGTCGCGCACCGCGTCCTTGACGCTGCCCGCACGCTCGACACCTTCGGGGGTGGGCACGCTCGACGGGTCGTATCCGTGCACCGACCAGCCGCCCTGCACGAATGCGGCGGCGTACGCGCTCCCTGCCTCGCCCAGCCCGAGCAAACCGACACGCATGGGCACTCTCCCTGCCATTGGTGATTACCACTGTATGAAAATGCCTACCATCTGATGGAGCGCATCGTGCATGGCTGGACGGAAGCGCGTCAAGAGCTGGAGGAGAGTGGCTCGGGGCCGGGGGAGTGCGTCACGTGCATCCGCGCACGCCGATACGGTGCTTCAGCTGATACGCCGGGAGATGGCGAAGGCTGCGCGTTGAACCTCGATACCCAGCGCCTCGATGCGGTGGGCGGGGAGTTCCTCGCGCGGCCCGAGGACCTGCACGGCGGCGAGGGACGTACTTCCCGCGGTCGTGATCGACGCGGCGACCGAGGCCACGCCGGGATCGCGTTCGGCCACACTGTGCGCGTACCCGCGCCGGCGGATTTCCTCCAGGTCCTTGAAGAAATCCTCGCGGGTGAGGATGGTGCCGTTGGCGCGGGCGGGGTTGTCCAGTTCGTCGAAGAGTCGGCTGACCTCTTCCTGGTCCATGGCGGCGGCCAGCACTTTCCCGGCGCCCAGATGCAGAGGGAGGCGCTCACCGATAGGCATCTCGTAGCGCACCGGATGCGTGCCGACGACGCGCGCGAGTACGACTCGACGCCAGTCGGCACGTTTGAACAGTGACACCGTCAAGCCGGTCTCCGCGGCCAGGTCCTGCATCACCGGCCTGCCGGTGAGGACCAGCGGGCTGGTGGACAGGTACGCGTGGGCGCCGAAGAGGAGGCCGAGGCCGGGCCGGTAGCCGGTCGCGTCGCGCTCAACCCGGCCGCGGGCCTCCAGGACGTTCAGGATGCGCTGGGTCGTGGCCACGGGAAGTCCGGCCTGGCGCGCGATGTCGATGAGTCGAAGGGGTTGTCGGCCGTCGTCGAGCACTTCCAGTACATCGATGGCCCGCTCCAGGGAGCGCATGTTGCTCGTCGTGGGCTTGGGCGGTTCTGCACTCAAGATGTGGTGCCCCCTCGAATATGACGTGATCGCCGGAGTTCCATACGGTGGAAGATCTTATCGAAAGCATCCATTGCACCTCTAGGAGCAAATGCCCCATTTTGTGCGGGAAGTGGTTGAGTCGACTCCTGCGGTGTTCACGCAACCTCATCTCTCCAAAGCCATTTTTTACCACTGTGTGGAATGCCGTGCCACCTAGAGGTAACTTTTCAGCCCCAATGGCTTGCTAAGGCCGACGGGCTGTGTGAGCCTCTCGAAGTCTCACCCAGCGAAATCTGTTTTCACACAGTGGAACTTGCTGGGGGGAGGTTGTGACCCACTGGCGTGTCAGTTTGGAGGGGTAATGGGTTTGGCGGTCTGGGCCCTCGTCGCGTACATCGCGACCATCGTCCTGTGGAACGCGGTGCTGAGACGCAGCATCGGCGAAGCCATGATCATCGGCTTCGTCGTCCTGTGTGCTTTCGGCACCGCGTCATTCCCGGATCTCGCCTGGACGGGCATACAGGAGGCGTCGGGCGAGAGCATCATCTTCGCGGCGCTGTCCTTCACGTTCGTCGGCACGGTCCTGCAACGGACAGGTGTCATCCACCGGCAGGTCGACATCCTGAACTCCCTGCTGGGCCGGGTCAGGGGCGGCGCCGGCTATGTGGCGACCGTCGGCTCGGCGGCCTTCGGCAGTGTCGCGCACTCGGGATCGGCCAACGCGGCCACCATCGGCGCCGTGGCCATCCCCTGGATGAAGCGGTCGAACTGGCAGCCTCGCATCGCCGCGACGGTCGTGGCGGGCAACGCCGGTAACGGAACTGTCATCCCGCCGAGTGCCTCGTTCTTCGTGCTCGTCGGTTCGGCCGCGGTCGCACCGCTCGTCTCGGTCGACAAACTGATGGTGGCCATGTTCGCCACGGCCGGCTGGTGCGTGGCCTGGCGTCTGCTCTGCGTCGCCTTCTTCGTCCGCCGCTATCGCGTCGAGGCGATCCCGGCCTCCGACGTGCCCGAGTTCCTCCCGAGCTTGCGCCGCGGTTGGACGTCGCTGCTCGTCTTCGGGGCGATCGCCGTCCCGATCGTCCTCACGCTCGGAGCCGGCGGGTCGGCACTGGCCTCGGCGCTCGGACAGGACGTTGTCGACTCCATCGACATCCTGGTGTGGATCCCGGTGCTGCTCGGCCTGGTGTCCGCGGCCGTGGGCCACAGGCAGCTGCCCAAGACCCGCCAGGATTGGACGGAGTTGATGGAGGAGTCGGCGCCCCGCTTCAAGGACATCGGCGCGACGCTGGTCTTCGCCTTCGCCGGAGGTGCGGTCCTGTCGGCCCTCGGCCTCTCCGACCAGCTGGGCAGCCTGCTCAACAGCCTGGGCGCGCCACCGCTCGTCGCCGCGCTCATCGTAGGCGTGGTCGTCATCCTCGTAGCGGGTCCGCTCAGCTCCACGGCCACCATCGCCACGGTCGGCGGGGTCGCGTTCTCCGTCCTCGTGACCGCCGGTGTCCATCCCGTCCTCGCCGCCTGCGCCGTCCTGACGTTCTCCTCGACCGAGGGCGCCTCACCACCCGGCGCCGCCGCCATCTACGTCTCGACCAGCCTCGCGCAGGTGAACCCCGTCAAGACATTCGTCCCGCTGATCACTCTCTACGTCGTCCCGTTCCTGTTCATCGGTACCGCCGTCGCGCTCGGCGTGCTGCCCGTACCGCACTGACGGCGATTCCCTTGGAGGCTCCCCTCATGTCTGTGACGTCCGAAACCACCAGGACACCGGAGCGGCGCAGTGTGCGCCAGGCGGCCGACACGGTCCTGACCGCGCTCTTCCGGCTGTCCCTGATGCTCATGCTCGCCCTGGGCACCACCGTCGTCCTTCTGCAGGCCGCCGGACTGGTCACTGCCAGCGCCGGCCTGATCGAAGGCACTGCCGAGACGCTTCAGCCGATCCTGTTCGCCCTGTCGGCGGGGTTCGGCGTACTCACCCTGCTGCTCTCCTACACCCGAGGTTGGAAGACCGGAGAATGACCCGCTACAGCGAACAGGCCGTCGCGGCCCAGATCACCGCCGTGCTCACCGCCTGGGGCATGCCGGAGGACCACATCGCCACGACGACCGAGGTCATGGTGCACACCGACCTGTCGGGCATCGACTCCCACGGCATTTCGATGCTGATGACCTACGAGCGGCTGCGCGACGGCGGGTTCCTCAAGCTCGACGCCCGGCCGACCGTCGAGCGCGAGAACGCGTCCATGGCCCTGATCGATGCCGGCGGTGGGCTCGGCCACCCGGCCGCCGTGGCCGCAATGGAGCTGGCCGTCGAGAAGGCCCGCTCCACCGGCGTCGGTGTGGTGTCCGTCCACAACTCCCATCACTTCGGGGCAGCCGGCTACTACGCCGCAATCGCCGCGAAGGCGGGCCTCGTCGGGTTGGTGACGACATCCGCCAGGCTCCCCAGCGTCGTCCCCACCGGCGGAGCCGTACCCCGGCTGACGACCAACCCGATCGCCTTCGCCGCACCGGGCCGAAACAACGAGCCGTTCCTCCTCGACATGTCGACCAGCACCGTCGCCTCGAACAAGGTGAAGGTGTACGACCTGCACGGCGAGACGATGCCGGAAGGCTGGGTCACCGACGAGGCCGGCCGCGCGGTGACCGACCCGGCCGAGGCCATGACCTACATCCACCGGCGCGAGGACGGCGGCCTCACCCCCCTCGGCGGCATGACCTCCACCGGCGGCCACAAAGGGTACGGCCTGGCGGTGATGGTGCAGATCCTCAGCGCCGCCCTGTCCGGCGCCGACCTCGCGGCCACCCGTCCGCCCGGTGCACCCGACGACATCGGCCACTTCTTCCTCGCCCTGGACGCCGGATTCCTCCGTCCCGACGGCGGTTTCCTGGACGACGTCGACGAACTCCTCGACACCCTCAGAGCCACGCCGCCCGCGCACCCGGACAAGCCCGTGCTGGTCGCCGGTGATCCGGAACGCGCCCACCGCGAGCAGCGCCGTCGCGACGGGATCCCTCTGCCCGGGACGCTGATCGGCAAGATCGCGTCGATCTGTGAGCGAGCCCAGGCCCCCTTCCTCCTGGGCGACCCCCTGCCGGAGAACTGATGCACGACTACCTCGTCATCGGCGGCGGCATCGTCGGTATCGCCACTGCGCTCAAGATCCTTGAACGACAGCCCGACGCCGACCTGGTGGTCCTTGAGAAGGCGCCGAGCCTCGCCACCCACCAGACCGGCCACAACAGCGGCGTCATCCACGCCGGTATCTACTACGAGCCCGGCAGCCTCAAGGCCGAGCTGTGCCGCAAGGGCGCCGAGGCCACCAAGGAGTTCGCCGCCACCCACGGCATCCCGGCCGACGTGTGCGGGAAACTGCTCGTCGCCACCAACGAGGTGGAGCGGCAGCGGCTCGACGCCCTCACCGAGCGCGCCAAGATCAACCGCATCGACACCGACTACCTCGACACGGCCGAGCTGCGTCGCCGCGAACCCCAGATCAACGGCGTCGCCGCCCTGCTCGTCCACAGCACGGGCATCATCGACTACCGCCTGGTCACCGAGAAGATGGCCGGGCAGATCGAGAAGGCCGGGGGCCGCATCCACACCTCGGTCGAGGTCGACCGCATCCGCGAGACCACCGACGCCGTCCACGTCCGTGCCGGAGACCGGCAGTGGTCGGCCCGGCGCCTGGTCGTCTGCGGCGGCCTGCAGGCCGACCGGCTCGCCCGCCTCGCCGGAGTGCGCACCAACGCCGCCATCGTCCCCTTCCGGGGCGAGTACTACCGCCTGCCCGAGCACCGCAAGGGCCTCGTCCGGCACCTCGTGTACCCAGTGCCGGACCCGGACCTGCCGTTCCTCGGAGTCCACCTCAGCCCCACCATCGACGGCGGCATCACGGTCGGCCCCAACGCCGTCCTCGGACTCGCCCGCGAGGGCTACCGCAAGTTCAGCATCAGCTCTCGCGACCTCGCGGACCTCGCCCGCTTCCCTGGCATCTGGCGGCTGGCGAAGTCGTACGTCGGGATCGGCGCACGGGAGATGCGCAACTCCCTGTGGAAACGTGGATACCTGCAGGAATGCCGCAAGTACTGCCCGTCCCTGACCCTTGAAGACCTGCTGCCCCAGGAGGCGGGGATCCGCGCTCAGGCCATCCGTAAGGACGGGACCCTGATCCACGACTTCCTGGTAGAGCAGACCACCCGCTCCGTGCACGTACTCAACGCACCGTCACCCGCCGCTACTTCGGCGCTGCCGATCGGCGACATGATCGCGGACACGGTGCTTGGAGCGTGACCTCGGGCCGGCCGCTCCGGCCGTGGCCAGCCGGGTGGCTACCACCGCCCGCGCGAGTACGGCCAGGCGACGCGGGCACCTGCCGTAGCGGCCGGCCTGATCCGTTGTTCCCCAGAGGGGGCCGTCCCGGCTACCCGCCGGGGTGCACGCACCCGGCAATCGCGACCGGCAGCGAAGACCACTGTCCGACGTCTGCGCATCCGATGGGAACGGCGAACCGTCCTCCACGAAGGATTCCTAGAACTCGCCTGCTGTCTCATCACCCACGCCAACTCGGCTCACTGTATGAGCCGTTGTAAGCCTTTCCTACTGCGGTGGCCCAATGGGTCATGGGTCGGCCGAGATTTGAAGTGGACCAGAAATCTTGGTCGGGATTGGCCCAGCTGTCAGGGCCATTACGTCCGTAGGTTGGAGGCATGCCGAAGACCCGAGTCGACTTCTACTTCGACCCCGCCTGCCCCTTCGCCTGGATCACCTCACGGTGGATCCTCGAGGTGGAGCCGCTGCGTGATCTCGATGTCCGTTTCCACGTCATGAGCCTCTACTTGCACAACGAGGGCAACGGGCTCCCCGACTGGTACCGCGACCTCGTCGACCGCTCCCTCGGCCTGGTCCGGATCGCCGTCGCCGCCGCGGAGCACCACCCTCCCAGCGTGCTGCGCGACCTCTACACCGCGCTCGGCACCCGCATTCACACCAAGGGCAACAAGAATTTCGATGCCGTCGCCGCCGAGGCGCTGGCCGAGCTGGGGCTCCCCGCAGCACTTGCGGACGCGGCCGGCACCACGACCTACGACGCTGCCCTCCAACGCAGCCACGACGCGGGCAAGGACCCGGCGGCGGGCCGCTACGTGGGAACACCCACCGTGCACATCGACGGTACGGCCTTCTTCGGGCCGGTGCTCAACAGCATCCCCCGGAGCGATGAGGCGGCGCGCCTCTTCGACGCCGTCCGCACCCTCGCGGCCCACCCGGACTTCCACGAGCTCAAGCGGGAGCGGAGCGGGGGCCTGCGCTTCGACTGAGAAGCTCCGGTACATCGCGCCAGGCCCCGCGCAGGGGTGCCGGTGACGGTTGGCGCGCCTTGCCCCCTGCTTTCGCCGAACGAGACTGAACAGGAGCCACCCATGGTCGGCACGTCGCATACCACCCCCGACGCCAGAGGCGGGGGCCGGAGCCAGGAGGACCCTCCGGACCAACCCGCCGCCCTGGACGAGGCGGCGGTGCGCCAGGCCCGCAACTCCGCCGCCTTCTGGGCCGCAACCGGAAGGTCACGCGGCCACGAGGTGATCCACCGCCGCAGCTTCCTCGCCGTGCTCGGCGGCAAGCGCGCCGGGACACGGATCTTGCTGCAGGAACCCGAGCTCGACACGGACGAGCTCGCCGAGTTGACCGAGCTGGCTGACCGGGCGACCGGCCCGGTGGATGCAGAGGATCCGTTCAGCTCGACCGACCTCGGTCACCTGGGCATGCGCAACTGGCAGATGCCGATCATGTTGCGCCCGCCCGGCCCCGTCTCCGCCCCCGCGACAGAGGTGATCCGGGTCCAGAGCACGCCGGAGCTGCAGGCCGCTGAGCGGATCGTGATCGCAGGCTTCGAGCTGGCCAGATTCACCCCCTACCGTCCAGGCGAGATGTTCCCCGCGACGCTGACCGAACAGCCAGGTGTGGACGTGTTCCTCGCCGTCCTCGACGGCGAGGCGGTCGGCGCCTGCGTCACCGTCGTCGACGACGGGTTCGGCAGCCACTACTGGGTCGGCACGCCGGCCGAGCACCGCTCCCGCGGCGCCGGGCGGGCCGTCATGCTCGGCTCGCTCGCGCGCATGGCGAACCTGCCGGTGACGCTCACCGCCTCACGGCTCGGACGGCCGCTGTACGAGTCGCTGGGCTTCGCCGCCGTCACCGCGTCGACCTGGTGGTCCTCAGAATGACCACCACCACGTTGGGCCGCACAGGGCGCGGCGGGTGAGGCAGGTGGTCAGGCGTACGCGGACCGGTTCGACGAACACGACGTCATCGGCGCCGACAGCGCCCTGCACGAGACCGTCGACCGCATCATGCTCGACACCTGCCTGACCCAGCTGCCCGCGCTCGACCGCTGACCGAACCCTGGTTGCGGCAAAGCTGCGCGCGGCCGGCCCGAAGGTTGCGCAGGGGCCAGCCTGCCGTCCTGACGGCCGGTCGAGGTGGTGCGCGCCCCGAGTGCGCACACCCCCCGACCGTCACCTCGTCAGCCTCGCGCACCGACCGGGCGGCCGGCCCTGACGCTCCAGCGTCCGTCGACGCGGGTGAGGCGCACGGGATGGTCGAAGCACGTGCTGACCTGGTCGCTGGTCAGCACCTCGTCGGCCGGACCGGACGCCAGACAGCGCCCGTCACGCAGCAGCATCACGTGGGTGGTCCCTGGAGGAAGTTCCTCCAGATGGTGGGTGACCAGCACCGACGCCAGATCCGCGTAGGTGTGCTGCAACGTGTCGATGCGCTCGATCAGTTGCTCTCGGCCGGCGACGTCCAGACCAGTCGCGGGCTCGTCGAGCAGCAGGAGCCGGGGACTGGGCATGAGCGCACGGGCGATGAGTGCACGGCCCCGTTCCCCCTGGGACAGGGTCGGCCACCGTGCCCCGTGGCGATCGCCGAGGCCGAGCACCTCGATGAGACGGTCGGCCGTGGCGACCTGCTCGGGGGTCGGCTCCCAGCGGGGAACGCGCTCGATGGTGTTGGTCAGCCCCGTCAGCACGACATCGTGCACCTTGAGGGGTGAGCGCAGGTCGTGCCGCGGATCGACATGGCCGACGCAGGAGCGCAGCAGGCGCATGTCGACCCGCCCCAGTCGGTGGCCCAGCACCTCGACGAAGCCGCGCGTGGGGTGCGCGAACGCCCCGAGGAGACTGAGCAGCGTGCTCTTGCCCGCCCCGTTGGCGCCGAGCAGGGCCCAGTGCTCGCCGGCCCGTACGGTCAGTGACACGTCGTGCAGGATCGGATTGCCGTCGCGTACGACGTCCACGTCCCGCACACGGAGTACCGGGGGTGCGTTCACGAGGCGACCCGCTCGGAGCGGTTGACGGCGGCCATGACCGCGTGAACGGAAGCGGTGAGTACCGAGGTGTCCCAGCCCGCGCCCCAGTGGGTGATGTCGTCGACGCGGCACTCGGCGTAGGCGATGGCGGGGCTGCCCGGCCCCGTGGTGGTGGAGTGCTCGGTGTAGCCGAGGATGTCGACGGTGACGCCGATGCCGCGCAGGGCGTCGGCGAAGGCGGACAGTGGACCGTTCCCGGTGCCCTGACAGACGCGTTCCTGACCGTCGGCGCGCAGCGTGCAGGTGAACCGGCTCTCGCCCGGGGCGGTTTCGACGGTGTTCCAGGACTCCAGAGTGACCGGACCGTCCAGGGCCGGGGTGATGTAGGTGGTGCGGAACAGATCCCACAGTTCCTTGTGGGACAGCTCCTCACCGGAGGTGTCGGTGACGTGCTGCACCGTGCGGGAGAAGTCCGGTCGCAAGGCCTGGGGCAGGTCGAGGCCGTGGTGGGTCTGGAGGAGGTGGGCGATGCCGCCCTTGCCGGACTGGGAGTTGATACGGATGACTTCCTCGTACGTGCGGCCGAGGTCGCCGGGATCGATGGGCAGGTACGGCACCGTCCACGGCGCGTCTTCGAGGGTGACGCCCTTCTCGGCGGCCTGCTCGGCGTGGTGGGCCATTCCCTTGGCGATGGCGTCCTGGTGGGTGCCGGAGAAGGCCGTGTGCACGAGGTCGCCCCCGTAGGGGTGGCGGGGGTGGACCGGCAGTCGGTTGCAGTTCTCCACGACCTCCCGCACCGCGTCGATATCGGAGAAGTCGATCATCGGGTTGACGCCCTGCGCGTACAGGTTCAGTGCCAGGGTCACCAGGTCGACGTTCCCGGTGCGCTCGCCGTTGCCGAACAGACACCCCTCGACGCGCTGCGCGCCCGCCAGGACGGCGAGTTCGGCGCAGGCGACGCCGGTACCGCGGTCATTGTGCGGATGGACCGAAAGGATCACGGATGAACGGCGCGCCAGGTGGCGGTCCATGTACTCGATCTGGTCCGCGTACACGTTGGGAGTGGCGATCTCCACCGTCGCCGGCAGGTTGTGGACCACCGGCCGGTCCGGGCTCGCCTCCCACAGCTCGGTCAGGCTGTCGCACACCTCCAGGATGAAGTCCGGCTCCGTGAGATTGAAGACCTCCGGGGAGAACTCGAACCGGATGTCGGTGTCCGGTCGTTCCTCGGCGCGGCGCATCAGATGGGTGGCGGCCTCGTGGATCAGCGCGTGGAGCTCCGTGCGGGAGCGGCCCAGCACCACGTCCCGCCAGGTGGGCGCGGTCGCGGTGTAGAGGTGGACGAGGACGCGGGGGAGTCCTTCGACGGAGGCGATGGTCCGGTCGATCAGGTCCCGGCGGGCCGCGGTGAACACGGAGATGGTCACGTCGTCGGGGACGGCGCCGCTGTCGGCCAGGTGCCGTACGAAGTCGAAGTCGGTCTGGCTCGCGGAGGGGTAGCCCACCTCGATCTCCTTGAAACCCATGGTGACCAGGAGGTCGAACATCCGCCGCTTGCGCTCGGTGTCCATCGGCTCGGCCAGCGCCTGGTTGCCGTCCCGCAGGTCGACCGGCACCCACAGCGGGGCCCGCTCGAGCCGGTGCGACGGCCAGGTCCTGTCCGTCAGAGGCAGAGCGACCCGCTGGTGCGCGGGCTGGTAGCGGTGATGCGGCATCGCGCTCGGGCGCTGTGGATTCCACCTCGGCGCGTCCGCCGGGATGTCACCGGAAGGAGTGCGCAGGGTGGGAAACACCGTGCTTTGAGAGGGGGGAACCATCGTGCGGAACTTCTTTCAGTCAGCCATCCGGAGACCGGCGCAGCCCGATACCCCGCTGCGGGGTGCCGGTCGTGTCAGGCCCCGCAGCGGCGATCGAGGAGAAGAAGCTCGCGCAGCAGCATGCGAGGTACAGTAACGACAACTCAGCTCCTCAGACAACCTGAGGGGTGGAAAGGTGAACCTCACATGTCACAAGGTGTGTTGCGGCCGTCCCCCTTGGTCGAACAGGCCACCACGTACCTGCACGAGCAGATCTCCAGTGGTGAGTGGCCCGTGGGGACGAAGCTCCCCGGAGAGACCACGCTGGCCAAATCCCTCGGCGTGGGGCGCTCCACCGTCCGCGAAGCCCTGCGAGCCCTCGCCGGCGCCGGGCTGGTGCAGGCCCGCCAGGGATCCGGTGTCTTCGTCATCGCGACCAGGCCCAAGGAGGACTGGTCCACCCAGCTTCGGCAGGCGGCCATCACCGATGTGTACGAAGTACGCATGCTCGTCGAAGTCGAAGCCGCGCGGTTGGCGGCCCGGCGTCGCACCGAGGCAGACGTCACCGCCCTCCGGGGAGCCCTGGCCCGGCGCCGCGCAGCAGGGAGCGCCGACAACGCCGAGTTCATCGAGGCCGACATCGCGCTGCACGAGGCCGTGGTCGCCGCGGCGCACAACCCGGTGCTGACCGGGCTGTTCACCGAGTTCGTACCGGTGCTGAAGCAACAACTGCTCGATCTGGTCGAGTTGCTCAACCTGCGCACCGGCGATCCCCACCATGGCGACGAGGGCCACGCCGTCCTCGTGAATGCCGTGGCGAGGGGAGACGCCGAGGCCGCCGGACGCGCGTTGCGGGACGAACTCGAGCAGACCCTCACCCTCCTCCACTCCCTGTGATCCCGTCGCTCTGCGGGCCCGTCGTACGGGAACTGCCTGGCGATCGGTGCCATGGCGGCCACGGAGAGGGCGGAGAGCGCCCGGAACGGTCCGCGCCAGCCCATGAGCTGTCCGGTGACGGCGCTGAGCGGCACGCCGACGACGCAACAAGTCGCCCACCTGAGAACGCGACGCCTGCGGCGGACCGCCCGCTTCACCGGCCCTCGTCGCTCCCAGGCGGCACCTCGCCATAAGGCGGCGGGGCCTCACCCGCGGTCGTCACCTCGAAGGTGTTGAGGAAGTCGCAGACCAGTTGGTAGAAGCCGACGGTGACGACGAGATCGGCGAGCTGGTTCACCGTCAGGAAGGCGAGAAGATCCTTCCGTGCGGCGTCGTCGAGGGAGTGCCGGGCGAGCAGTCGGTCGGTGGCGGTGAGGACGGCTGCCTCGGGCGCGGACAGGTTGTTGGGCAAACCGGTCGCGGCGGCGGCGATCGCCTCCTCACCGAGTCCGACGAGACGGGCGATGTTCTCGTGATGGTGGACCTCGTACGCCGCCCGGTAGGCGTGGCCCACCCGGACGATGGCGAGTTCGCGCAAGGGGTCCGGCAGCGAGTTGCGCCGCAGCACCGCGTCCCCCAACGCCAGCACACCGGGTGCCAGCGCGGGGGAGTGCATCATCATCCGGAAGACGTTGAGCGAACCGCGAGCGGTCACCTCATCCTGCAGCTCTGGGGGCAGTGCGGAAAGGTCCGGGTACTCCATGTCCACTCCGTTCGCTGGGCGCGTTTGACTGCACAGGACGGGAATCCCCACCCAGCCCGCGTCGAACACCACGTGACGTGAAGTGATGGCTGTCGCTGCGGCGTCGTCGGTCAGGAGCTCCACTTCACCTTGAAGACCCACACGTGCTGTCCCGCCTTGCGGGCTGCCGCGGGGACGTCGATCACCAACGCTCCCTTGCTGACGGTCCAGGTCAGTGGACGGTCGTGGCCCAGCATGGTCACCGTGTCCCCGCTGCGGATCGGTACCGGCGCCTCGACGGTGAGCCGTGATCCCGGCTGTGCCAGCGAGTGGATGTAGAAGGCTCGGTCCGGGCGGACGGTGAAGCGGATGCCCTCACCCAGTTGCGCCATCTTCGACCAGTACGTCGTGTCGTAGACGGCCTCGCCGTTCGTCCGCAGCCACTGACCCGTCTCACGCAGCCGCGTCTGCATGATCTCGGGGATGGTGCCGTCGGCGCGTGGGCCGATGTCGAGCAGGAAGTTGCCGTTCTTGGAGACGATGTCCACCAGGCTCCGCACGACCTGTTCCGTCGTCATGTAGGAACCGTCGGGTGTCGCCTGGTTGTAGCCGTAGCTGAAGGGGTCCAGGCCGCGGCTGGACTCCCATTTCGCGATCACGGTGTTGTCGTAGGTCGTGTACTCGGGCGTCGTGAAGTCGTGGAAGGAGATCCCCGAGCGGTTGTTGACAGTGACGTCGATGGGACGGGCCCGGTTCTTGGCGTGGTTGAAGTACTCGGCGAGCACGTGCACGCTGTCGTTGGCGCCGCCGATGTCACACCAGATCAGCTCCGGGTCGTAACCGTGGATCAGCTCGAGCATCTGCGGGGCCTGATAGTCCTTCACGAAGTCCTTGCCCGCGCTGTATCCGGTGTAGGGCACCGGGGCGAGGGTGTACGGGTTGCGCGGGGCGTGGCCCATCCACGGGTTGTCCGGGTTGAACCACTCGGGCATCGAGAAGTAGAGGCCGCGGTGGAGCTCGGGCGTGTAGCGCCGGGACGCCTCGAACAGCTCCTTGACCAGGTCCCGCTTCGGGCCCATCTTCACGGCGTTGCGGTCGGAGACCTTGGTGTCCCAGAGGGCGAATCCCTCATGGTGCTTGGAGGTGAGCACGTGGTACTGGGCTCCCGCGTCCCGGAACAGCTCGACCCAGGCTCGGGGGTCGAACTTCTTCGCCGTGAAGCGCGGGATGAAGTCGTCGTAGGCGAAGTCCTCGCCGTAGGTGTCCCGGTGGTGGGCGTAGGTGGGGTTGTTCGGGTCCTGCATCTGGTCCCAGTACCACTCGGCGTACTGCGTGCCGACCGGCGCCCAGGCGGGCACCGAGTACACGCCCCAGTGGATGAAGATGCCGAACTTGGCGCTGTGGAACCAGTACGGAGCCTGGTGACCGGAGAGGGAGGCCTCGGTCGGCTGGTAGTCGGCGACGCCGAGGGACAGTCGGCTGCGCTGCGTGGCGGCCGGGGCGCCACGGCCGGTGACCGTCACCACGCCGTCCTGGGACGTGCCCGGTGCCGTCCCCGCGCGGTTGCGGATACCGATGCGGACGCGAGCCTGCTCACCGGGGTCGAGGCGGCGGACCGCGGCGGGCTCCACGGTCCGGGCACCCGGCACGTCCACGTGCACCGACACGTCGTCGCCGGCCAGCACGGCGGCGGTACCAGCGTTGACGACGGTGGCCTCGACGCTCTGGGCGCCGGTGGACGTCAGGAGCGAGTTCGTGGAATGGGCGTCGCGCAGGACCAGTGCGCGTCCCTGCGCGACCGGCTGGAGGGAGAGCGCGAACACGTGCAGCGAGGCCTGGTTCGGCTCGGGTGCGTGGGTGACCGGCAGGGTGACGGCGATCGCCTCGCGCTGGGGATCGACCCACACCTCCGATGTGCCGATGCCGACGCTGTGTTCGTCCTTCGCGCCGTCCGGACCGTAGCGGTACGGCGTCGACAGTGAGCCGCCCGCCGCGTACCAGTCGGCTCCGGTGAGGCCGGCCGTCGTGGTCGAACCGTCCGCGTAGTGCACCGTCGCCTTGCCCGAGGCGTTGCCGTAACTACCCGAGGTGAGGAAGTAGGCCGCCATGTAGCGGCCCTTGGGCAGCTCGATGCGCTGACCGAGCGCGACGACGTTGTTCTTGGCGCCTGCGGCCGAGGAAGGGAAGACGAAGGGAACGCCGTCCACCACCACCTGGCCCGCCGGGAGCTCCTCGCCCGGGAACGTGTAACCGGAACCGTCGTAGTCACCGCCTCGCGCGGAGGCGGTGTCGATGCCGTCGTTGTCGTAGAGACTGTCGAGCGGGACGGGGACCGGAGCGGGAACGGCCGCCCACACCCCGCTCTGCTGTTCGGCTTCCTGGGCAGCTTGGGCGTCGGTCGCGGAGGCGAAGGAAAGGGCGGCCGAGGCAGCAACACCCGCCGTGACGCCGAGGACCTGACGTCTTGGATACGTACTCATGGCGGCTCCCAGTCATCGGATGTCTTGATGATTGTGGAGGTGTGGAGACGTGTCAATGGGGAGTCTGTGCGAAGGAGGTGAATTAGAGGTCGGATGGCTGGGGGTGTCTGGAGTCCGGTCGACGGGATGCCCAGTGCCGACGCCTTCAGGGGGGCGGTTCGAGACGGTGCCTCGAGGCCCCGCGCCGGAAGCTCCAGCAAGAACCACTGCGGGCCAGGGGCGCGATCACCGTTTTCCCCGGCCCGGGATGCGTTAGCCGGAGGGGCGAACGCCCTCCACATACTCGACGAGACTGCCGGTGTGGCCCCCGTCGGCCCAGAAGGACCAGCAATTGGTGCGCGTCGGCGACATCTCGCAGCAGAACCTTCGCGGCTGCGCGGTCGCCAACCTCCGCGGCGGTGACCATCACGTCGTGGACCTCGGCGACCGAGCCGGGGTCACGCCAGCGCCGGAAGGACACGTACACCCGCTCCCGCGGCGGGAAGTCGGCAGGCATGGCGCGCCACTTGATGCCGTTGTCCACATGATCCGCAGCGTTTCCGAACCAGTGAGCCAAGCAGTCACACGCGGGGCTGTCCGAGGTGGACTCTGCCCCGGCGTTGGCGTACAACTGCGACAACAGGGCCTCCCGGGCTGCTCGTTGGCGCAGACGCAGACACCTCCAAGCTGCTCTCTACGCCGTGAGGAAGTCGATGAGCGCGCGGCCGACCCGGCCGGGCGCGTTCTCCGTGGGGATGTGGTCCGCACCCGGGATACGTACGAGCGTGGTGTGCGGGATCTCCGAGGCGAATCGCTCGGCGTACTCCACCCTCTCGTGCCCGTCGTCCTCGCCCCAGATCAGCAACTTGGGCGTCGTGGACCGCTGCAGCGCGGGAACGAGCTCAAGGGTGTATCGGTTGTCGGCCGCACCCGCCAAGGCCATCCATGAGCGGCGGACCCGCGCTTCCGTCCACGGATCCACGTACTCCGCGACCCGCTGCTCGGTGGCGGCACCGGCCAGCGACCGCGTCACCGCCTGTCGACGGGCGGCGAGCACGTCGTCGGCGGTGGTCCCCGGGTCTCGGAACCGGGCCACGTGCGGCGCCGGCCAGGAATCGTAGAGAACCGAGTTGACCAGAGCCAAGCGGGACACCTCCAGCCGATCGTGGGCGAGGAGATGCTGGGCGATCGCGCCGCCGATGTCATGACCCGCCACGACGATCGGCCCGGAGAGCCCCACCGCTGACGCGAATCGCGTCACCCAGTCCGCAAGGGCCGGGACCGTGGCCGTTTCCGGGGTGAGTTCGCCGCCCGAGCGCCCAAGCCCGGGGAGATCGACCGCAAGGGGCCGCCACCCGGCCCCGGCGAGGTGGTCGAGCACCGGGAGCCAGACCCGGCTCCAGTACGTTCCGTGCAGCAGCAACACGGCCGGGCCGTCCTGCTCCACGGTCAGGTAGCTGGCCGTTTCGCCGTCGACCTGGACCGTGGCCCTCGACACTCTCGTTTCGGCGATTGCACTCATGGGACCACTGTGACCGGGTCCGGCCTTCCAGCCGAGAGTCCAGAAAGACACCCACAGGTATATTCCTGCCATGAGCCTGCACCGAGTGGTGGCCCTGCTCAACCCGCCGCAGTCCACCTTCGAACTCGCCTGTGCCGCCGAGGTATTCGGTACCGTCCCGCAGGACATGCCAACCCGCTACACCTTCCGGATCTGCGCCGAGCGCCCCGGCCCCCTGCAGACCACCGTTGGCTTCACGATGCTCGTGGACGCCGGGCTGACGGCCCTCCAAGAGGCGGACACCGTGGTCATCCCCGGCTGGCAGCCGCCCGGCGCACCGGCCCCGCCGGCCGTCACCGACGCACTGCGGGCCGCCCACCAGCGCGGGGCGAGGATCGTCGCCATCTGCACAGGGGCCTTCGTCCTCGCACAGGCCGGACTGCTCGACGGCCGCCACGCCACCACCCACTGGCGCCGCACCGCGCAACTCGCCGCCGCCTTCCCCGAGGTGCAAGTGGACCAGGACGTGCTCTTCGTGGACCACGGCGACGTGGCGACCAGCGCCGGAACCGGCGCGGGCATCGACCTGTGCCTGCACCTGGTACGTTCCGACCACGGCGCGGCATACGCCGCCCAGATCGCCCGGAACATGGTCCTGCCGCCACACCGGGAGGGCAGCCAACGCCAGTACGCGACACAGCCCGCACCGGCCAGGGCGGACGAGTCATTGGCGCCGCTGCTGGAGTGGGCCACCTCCCGGCTCCACACCCGGCTGACCCTCGATCGCCTCGCCCAACACGCCGGACTCTCCAGCCGGACCCTCGCCCGGCGGTTCACCGAACAACTCGGCACCAGCCCGGGACAGTGGCTGCTCGGCCGGCGCCTCGAGGCGGCACGGGTCCTGCTGGAGCGGACCGACCTGCCGGTCGAAACCATCGCCACCCGGGTCGGACTCGCCTCGGCGGTCAACCTGCGCCGCCGTTTCCGGGCCCATCTCGGCACCACGCCCAGCGCCTACCGACGGACCTTCAGCGAAACCTGACGGCGGATACGGGCGTCGAATCCGTTGTCGTGTGCGGAGAAGCCCCGACCACCACCGCGATGACCGGGCCGGGCGCATCCACGGCCACGCATCGCGTGCGGCCAGCCAACGCATGCGGCCCGAAACCTTGTTGGACCCCCTCAGGGCCAGCCTCGAAGACCGCGACAGTCAATCCTCCCGTTGCTCGGACGGATTCGACACCCACGGCTTCTGACGTGAGACAACGCTGCCTCGCAGCGCTTCTTCGAGCATCTGGGCCGGCCCGGGCACGGACTTCTCCGGTTCGGTTGGCAGGTGGCGCGCATGCGGGCCCCTGCAATCCGGACCAGAGGGTCTCGCAGGCCAGGGCTGATCGACCGTACCGGCCGTTGGTCGAGCCGTTCAGCGCAGAGCGTTGATCGCGTAGACGGTGCCGAGTGCGGCGGCCATGGTGCCGAGGAGAAGGCGAAGGAAGGTCTCAGGCAGGCGCGGTTGAAGGTGGGCACCGAGGTAGCCGCCGATGAGGCCACCGAGGCCGCAGGCGAGGCCGAGGAACCAGTCGGGGGCGATGTTGCCGCCGTGGGCCAGGGAGAGCAGGGCGTAGGTGGAGGCGCCGACCACCGACGTGGCGTAGGTGGAGGCGAGCGCGGCCGGGGCGACTTTGGAGACGGGGACGCCGCGGCCGACGAGGATGGGGCCGAGGATCGAGCCGCCGCCGATGCCGTAGATGCCGCCCACGACTCCGACCGCGAGCGCCAGGGCGGTGATCGTGTGGGGCTCAGGTTCGGGGCGTCGAGTCTCTGGGGGCTCAGGGCGCAAGGTGCGGGCGATGAGCCAGATGCCGAGGGGCAGCATGAGCGCGGCGACCAGGACGCGGAAGAGACGCGGGCCGGGCAGGGCGAACACGCGGATGACGGCTCCGAGGACCACGCCGGGCAAGGTGCCCAGCACCAGTCGGCGCACGAGTGGTCCGGTCAGGGCGCCGTCGCGTCGGTAACGCAGCAGGGCACCGGGCCCTGCCACCACGTTGTAGAGCAGGTTGGTGGGCGTGACGGCCGGGTTGGGAACGGCGAAGACGCTGAGCTGCACCGGGAGCAGGAACACTGCCCCTGACACTCCGACCGGTGCGGTCACGATGGCTATCAGCATCCCGACCGCGAGGCCTGCCACCTCCACCTGCCACTCCACCCCATGCCCCGCGTTTCCGATTGCTGTTGTCAGAGGGCAGTTCGTGATGTCAAGTCCGGCCGTTCCCGCCTTCCTTCAGCCACGTCACACCGCACGGGCGGAGTCGAACCGGCGCCGAGCCTCCTCGATGTGGTCCAGGTAGGTGCGGGTCCAGGCGCACATACCGTTGACCGTGTGGCGCAGTGCCTCGCCTGCTTCGGTGAGGCGGTATTCGACACGGGGCGGCACCACCGGATGAACGGTCCTGTCGACCAGCCCTTCCCGTTCGAGGTGCCGCAGTGTCTGGGACAGCATCTTGTGACTGATGCCTCCGACCTGCGTCTGCAACTCGGTGAACCGCAGGGTGCGGTCGGCCAGGACGTTGATGAGCAACAACGCCCACTTGTTGGCCACACCCGCGAAGACCTCACGGGCCAGCGAGTCTGCGCGGGCGAGGTCCGTGTCGGCCGGATCGCGGGCGGGGTGCTTGGTCACCACGAGGTGCCTCTCTCGCGAAAAGGTGCGTTCTTCCAGTTCGGAGCTTACTCTCCTACGGTTAGTCCGTATCTGTTGGAGACTCAGGCAGCTTGAACGGACCCCTGGAGCAACGACGATCCTCAAGACGTACGCCCGCCTTTGGGCCGACGACCTGAACACGACCCTCCCTCTGCTGGAGCGCCTGACGGGAACACGTCCGGACCTGCACTTCGCCTTCGATGAGACAGAGCTCGCCGCCATCGGTGACTTCCTGGTCATCGCCGGACCTGCCGAGGAACGCGCTCGGCATGCCCACGCCACGGCCACAGCGATTGGCTCCGACCTGGACCAGGCGCGCGTGGCACTGGACGAGACAGGCGCCGAGATCACCACGGAGGAGGCGACCAGCGCAACCGGCCGCTTCCTCTACGCCCGTCATCGGGGCGGTGCGGAGGCCGAATACGTCGAACGGAAACCGGAGGTACGGCGTCAGGTACTCGGCGCGTAGATGTCGACTTGGCCCACAGCTTGGCCGGAGCCGCTTCCCGTTCATGCGATGGTGGCTGTACGGCCGAGGCGGTGAAGTTCGAGCCCAACCTGTACTGGGGCACCACCGGGTACTGCGCCCCGTTCAGGCTCCCTACCCCAGCGCGATGATCAACGATCCCGTACCGCAGGCAGCCCCGACCGGGGACGGACGCCTGCTCGACCTCGCGTGCGGCACCGGCCGGCTCGCGTCCCGGTCCAGTTGACACACCCTTGCCTATCGGGACGAGCCCCAGTCGGCGGTGGGAAGGCAATGCCGAGGCCCAGAGCCCTCACCGATCCCCGTCCCTCGCGCTACCGTGTCGGACCATGAAGGTCCTGGTCATCGGCGGCAGTGGGTTCCTGGGGACCGAATTGGTCCGCCAAGCCCTCGCGGCGGGGTATGACACGGCCGCGACATTCGCCTCCCGGGCCGGGAGGATCCCGGGCGTCGCCTGGCATCCCCTCGACATCCGGGATCCTGCGCGGGTCGCCAGGGTCATCATCGACGTGGCCCCCTCGGTCGTTGTCAACGCGTCGAGCGGCAACGCCGAATGGGCGGTCACCGCCGATGGCGCGGTCCGCGTGGCGCTGGTCGCCGTCGAGCAGGGCTGCCGCCTGGTGCATGTCTCCAGCGATGCGGTGTTCTCCGGTGCGCACGTCCGCTACGACGAGAGCTTCCTGCCCGATCCGCTCACCCCGTACGGCGCCGCGAAGGCCGCCGCCGAGACGGCGGTGCGGCTCCTGGTGCCGGGTGCCGCCGTGGCCCGCACCTCCCTGATCATCGGACATGGCCGATCCGAGCACGAGCGCATGGTGCACGCCCTGGCGGCAGGCACCCGCGACGGGGTCTTGTTCACCGACGACATCCGCTGCCCGGTTCATGTCGACGACCTGGCAGCTGCCTTGTGGGAGATCGCGCTGTCCGACACGGCCGGGGTGTTCCACCTCGCCGGGCCGGACGCCCTGAGCCGTCACGACCTCGGCGCGCTCATCGCCCGGCGTGACGGGCTTGACGGCGCACGGTTGCCTGCCGGGCGACGCGTCGACACTTCCCTGTCTGGAGCCCTCGAGGTACGCCTCGACAGCCGCGCAACGCAGGCGCGGTTGCGGACCAGACTGCGCGGCGCCCGCGAGTTCCTCCGCGGAGACGGTTCTGGCGTCAGCCATTGCGATCAGGCGTCACCATGAGAATTGAGGCAGGGGTGTGCCCTCTCAACTAGGAAGGAACAGGGTCGTACCGGGCACGGTCTGGTGCCGTGTGGCCTGGTCTCGGAGCGGACCGACCACAGTGCGGAAACCACTTGAGCCTTCCGGAGTCTGCTGGCACGGTAGCCGCTTGTGCCTGCAACAGATGCGTCAGGGAACCGGGATCGTGAACCATCTCGAAGCGACGCGCCAGTGGTGTCTCGTCCCGGTCCCGCGTCCGGGCAGCCGCTCCGCTCAGCCGCCTTCCGGTGGTTTCTGGGCGGCCAGTCGATCTCTATGGTTGGCAGTGCCATGTCGCCTGTGGCTCTGGCCTTTGGCGTCCTGGAGGTCACTGACAGCGCGGCCTGGTTGTCCGCGGTCACCACGGCGGCCCTGGTTCCGATGCTCGCGATGCTCCTGCTCGGCGGCGGTATTGCCGACCGCTACCGGCGTGACACCGTCCTCCGCCTCACCAGCCTGGGCGCCGGCCTCACCCAGGCCGGAGTCGCACTGCTCCTCCTGACTCAGCAGCACCCGGCGTTCCTGCTCCCGCTGTCGGGCCTCAACGGCGTCTTCCAGGGACTGACCAGGCCCGCGCTGCGCGGCATCGTCGCGAATCTGACGGCGGGACGCGGCATCCAGCGGGCCAGCTCTCTGCTGGCGTCCGTCCGGAATGCCACGCAGATCCTCGGTCCGACGGCAGCCGGCCTGTTGACCGCTTCCGTGGGCGGAGGCTGGGCGATTGCCGCGGACGCTCTCTCTTTCCTCCTGGCGGCCGCGTGCTTCGCCCGGATGTCGTTGCCCGACCTGTTGCCGCGTAGCGAAGGTGGTCCGACGATGCTCGGCGAACTGCTGGAGGGCTGGAGCTACTTCCGCTCCCAGCCGTGGATCTGGGCGGTGACGTTGGCGTTCGCTGTTTTCAATGGCCTCAACAGGGGTGTGTGGCAGATCCTGGGTCCGGTGATTGCCAACGACACGATCGGTGCCGAGGGCTGGGGACTGGTGCTGAGCGCCCGTGGTGTCGGGGCGCTGATGGCCAGCGTGGTGATGGTCGAGTTGACGGTGCGCCGGCCGATGGGACCGGCGCTGGCCTCGATGTCGCTGGGTGCGCTGCCGCTGATCCTGCTTGGCGTTGGCGCGAGTACCCCTTGGCTGGCGGCGTCGGCCTTCCTGGCGGGGGTGGTCGCCGAGTTCTTCACCGTCGTGTGGGAGACCGTCAACAACACGCACATCCCCGAACGGCTGCTTTCCCGAGTCGGTGCCCACGACGAGTTGTGGTCCTCTGTGCCCGCCCCTATCGGCCAGCTGTCCACTCCCTTTCTCGTAGCGGCTTTCGGCACCGTGGCAGTCGCGGTCACCGGCGGAGGGATAGCCGCGGTGGCGATGTTCTTGCCGTTGCTGGTGCCCTCGCTTCGGCGGATCGAGATCGACCGGAACCCTGATTGACCCTCCGGGGAATGCCGCGCACGGGAAACGATGTCTGGAGCAGGCGTGTCTGAGAGACGCTCGGCGAGGGCCACGAGGGCTTCGCGGTCGCCTTCGAGGGCTTCACGGTCGTCGTCCGTGAGGCCGAGTTGTTCGAGCATCTGATCGATACCGCCTCTGACGGCCAGGAACTGCCTGCGGTCCACTGCTTGGGAACGTGGAACGGGCCAGAGCCGGTGGGTCAGGAGCCGGCAGCTGTGCAGCAACGCTCGGGCCAGCGGAATGCTCCGGGCGCGGAAACCGGCGTCGAGCGCCGTGGCCGGGCACGTGTGGGTCAGGGGGCCAGGGCCTGTTCGACGGTTGAATGGCTGGGGATGACCTGGTCCAGGCCGACGAGTTCAAGGACCCGCAGCACCGAGTCCTGTACGCCGGCCATGCGCAGCCATCCCTGAGCGTCATTCATGCTCTGGTGGGCGGTGATGAGGGCGTTGATGCCGCTGGAGTCCATGAAGGTCACGCCGCTGAGGTCCACCACGGTCCGCGGCCGCGTCATGCTGCCGTGAGACAGCAGGGCCTCGGTGAGCTCCTTCGTGA
This sequence comes from Streptomyces sp. NPDC006332, assembly GCF_040612855.1. Classification (NCBI taxonomy): domain Bacteria; kingdom Bacillati; phylum Actinomycetota; class Actinomycetes; order Kitasatosporales; family Streptomycetaceae; genus Streptomyces; species Streptomyces sp. NPDC006332. Next base: position 168,201 of record NZ_JBEXRA010000003.1, on the reverse strand, counting down.
CGGCGTGGTCGATCTCGCCGCGCAGAGTGAGCACCTGGATGTCGTCGACGGCGGTGTGGTCGATCGACAGGCCGGACCGGGCTGCTCCGTGGGTGTCTGTCACCGTTTCCTCGACTGCTTCTCGCTGATGGGCTCGCGGCCCCCGACGCGTTGTGCGTTGGCAGCCTGCCCTAGATCTTACGGTGAACACCTGTTCGGCCTGCACCCGTGCCGCGCTCGCGGGAATGCGAGGCGGGGTGCGGGGCCAGCGCTGTTAGACGGCGAAGTGGTGGTGACGCAGTTGGGCGCCGGTCAAGACAGGCAGTGGAACCTTCATCGTAGAAGGGACTTGCGGGTGCTCCTCCGGAGACGGGACTGCCCGCCGCCTCCCGGCGCGCCGAGGTGCGAGGGAGGCGGCGGGCAGGCCGACTGGTCAGTGGCGGCTGGCGAGGGCTTCCGCGTACTGCTGGTCGGTGACGGGTTCCGGCCAGGTGGTGCCGTCGCCGTTGCCGTCACCGACCACGAGGGCGATGTGCGCCATGAGGTTGGTGTCGGTGGCGCCGTGCCAGTGTTCCTCGCCGGCCGGGCACCTGACAGTCTCGCCGGCGCTGACGCGTACGACACTGCCGTCGCACGTGCCGACCAGACCCACGCCGTCGGTGATGTACAGGACCTGGCCCTGGGCGTGGTAGTGCCAGTTGGTGCGGGCGCCGGGGGTGAAGCGGACCAGGGCGGTGACCAGGCGGGACGGTTCAGACGACGGCTCGATCATGTTGAGGTGGACGTCGCCGGTGAACCGTTCGGCCGGGGCCTGCACGGTGGGAGTCTCGGCGACGTGTTCCATGGCACCTGTCCTTGATCATTGCTCGGGGAAGAGGTCCAACTCTGGTGGGACTGCCGCTCAGGCAGCGTCGTCGTGGCCGAGGTTGCCGCCCAGCTCACGCGAGGCTTCGACCTGTGCGAGAAGCTCCTGGGCCTTGGCCGTGACGCCCTCGATGGCGTCGGCGCCGGCGACGAAGCGCAGCGGCGGCTGGTCCTGGCCGGCGAGGGTCAGCAGGGTGTGGGCGAGCTTGGCGGGGTCGCCGGGCTGCTGTCCGTTGATGCTCTTCCAGGCTTCGACTGTGGCGGTGGTGCGCTCGGCGTAGTCGTCGATGGTCGGCTCGGGCCAGGTGGTGGAGGCGTCCACGAGCAGCTCGGTGCGGAAGTAGCCGGGCTCCACGATCGTGGTGCGGATTCCGTACGGCTTGATGTCGTGGTGGAGGGCTTCCATCCAGCCCTCGACGGCGAACTTGGAGGTCGCGTAGGCGGAGGTGAACTCCGTGCCGACCTGGCCGGCGAGCGAGGAGAGGGTGATGACGTGACCGTCGCGCTGAGCGCGCAAGACGGGCAGGACGGCGCGGGTGACGTTCATGGGCCCGTAGAGGTTGGTCTCGATCTGCCGGCGCATGTGCTCCGGGGAGATCTCCTCGAAGAAGCCGGCGAAGAAATTCCCGGCGTTGTTGATCAGGACATCGATGCGGCCGAACCGGTCGACGGCGGCCCGCACGGCCGCGTGCGTGTCGTTCAGGCTGGTGACGTCCAGCTTGGTGACGAGCAGGTTGTCCTGCGGGCCGCCCAGGGTCTTCTCGACCTCCTCGGGGCGCCGTCCGGTGGCGACGACCTGGTGCCCGGCCGCGAGGGCCTGGCGGGCGATGTCCGTGCCGAGACCGCGTCCGGCACCGGTGACGAAGATGACCTTGCTCATGAGGGGTTCCTTTTCGGGTTCCGTAGGCGGGGACCCGGTGAGTTGGGGGGAGTTGGCGGGTTGTGTTGGCCAGGCTGTGCGGCGGTGGAGGGGCTCACGCCTGTTCGGTGGGCATGATCCACAGTTCGCCGATGGCGGCATGGCGGGGACGGGTGACCATGTAGGCGACGCCGTCGGCGATGTCCTCGGCTGCCAGAACCTCGGTCGTCTCGAAGTAGGGGTCGATCAGTTCGCTGCGGACTTCGGGCTTGTTGTGCGTGCCCAGTTCGCTCTCCACGGCGCCCGGCTCGAGGACACCTACGCGCACATGGCGCTGGGTGACTTCCTGGCGCAGGGACTCGGTGAAGGCGTGCACACCGAACTTGGTGGCGTTGTAGACGCCGAAACCCTTGCTCGCCACGCGGCCGGCGACAGAGCCGATGTTGACGATGTCGGCGACCTGGCGCGGATTCTGTTCGGCGGCCTTCAGCAGGTGCGGCAGGGCGGCGCGGGTGGTGTAGAGCAGGCCCTGGACGTTGATGGCGATCATGCGGTCCCACTCCTCGGCGTCCGCGCCGACGACGGGGCCCAGGAGCATCAGGCCGGCATTGTTGACCAGCGTGTCCAGCCGTCCGAACGACTCGATGACCTGCTGTACGGCGGCCTCGGCCTGGAGGCGGTCGGTGATGTCCGCGGCCACCACCAGCGCGGTGCCGCCCGCCTGCTCGATCTCGGCGGCAAGCACTTCGAGGCGGTCCGTGCGGCGGGCCACGAGCGCCACCGAGGCGCCGTCCTCGGCGAGCCGGCGGGCGGTGGCGGCGCCGATACCACTGCTCGCGCCGGTGACGAGCGCGACGGTGCCGGTCAGTTTCGAAACCATGCGGGGTTGTCCTCTTCTCCAGACGTACGGTGTGAGGGGCAGACGGCGGGCAGCGGCAGCGACGATCTGCTACGGCCATCACGGTGCGTACTGCTCGAATGATCAGTGCCGTGCCCCGGCCCTCCATCCAGGCAACCACTCGCGAACGCCCCCGTGGGTTGTCGTAAAGGGCACCGCTCTTCCGGGGGTCTGCCAGTACCCCCTTCAGCGCGCTGACCTGCCCGGTACCGCCGTACCGTGGACCCATGGACCGCAGCAGCGAGATCCGCCAGTTCCTGCGCACCCGCCGGGCCCGGATCACCCCCGAGCAGGCCGGCCTCGCCCCGCACGGCGGCGCCCGCCGCGTACCGGGGCTACGCCGCGAGGAAGTCGCCCAGCTCGCCGGAGTCAGCGTCGACTACTACATCCGCCTGGAACGCGGCCGCACTCAGGGCGTCTCCGCATCCGTCCTGGAGGCCGTCGCCCGCGCCCTGCACCTGGACGACACCGAACGCGCCCACCTCTTCGACCTCGCCCAGCCCACCACCACCCGGGCCCGCCGCCGACGCCCCCTCGCCCCCCAAAGAGTCCACCCGGTCCTCTACCGGACCCTGGACTCCCTCAGCGTCCCCGCGGTGGTCCAGGGACGACGCACGGACGTGCTCGCCGCCAACCGGCTCGCCCACGCCCTCTACACCGACTTCGAAGCCCGGCCCCGCCGCGAACGCAACTTCGCCCGCTACGTGTTCCTCGACGAAGCCGCCCGCACTTTGTACGCCGACTGGGAACGGGTCGCCGGCGACTGCCTGGCCATGCTGCGCCTGTACGCCGGACGCCACCCCGACGACCCGCAGCTCACCGAGCTGATCGGCGAACTGTCCCTGCACAGCGACACCTTCCGCCGCATGTGGGCCGATCACGACGTCGTCGCCCACACCACCGGCACCAAACACCTCCACCACCCGATCGTCGGCGACGTCACCCTCGACTACCTGGTTCTGGCCGTCGAAGGCGACCCCGAACAGACCCTCACCATCTACACCCCCGAACCCGCTTCCCCTTCCGCCGAAGCCCTCGGCCTTCTCGCCAGCTGGACCGGTAATTCGGCCACCGGGCCGCGCACCCGTGAAGAGAAGACCGACTCAGCCGGCTGACCACGGGCGGCGAGCACGCCTCGTGAGGCACGGACCGCCGACAGCTTCCCCCCAAGTGTGAGGCGCCAGTGCCGGTCACTTACCGAGGAGCGGCACCTGCGCTACGTCGATGGCGACCGACCACGCAAGGCGACAGCTCGTCGTCTCCGTCCATGCCCACCAGGCCAGGCCGGACGACGGGCGGGTGCATGGGTGCGACGGACCCACCCAGGCCGGCCTACGTCTCCTTCAGGAACGGTGGGCCCGGAAGAACTCGGTGATGTCGTGGGCCAGCAGGCCGGGTTCCTCGTGCGCGGCGAAGTGTCCGCCACGGGGCATGTGCGTGTAGCGCGTGATGTCGTAGGTGCGCTCGGCCCAGCTCCGTGGCGGCCGGCTCAGGTCGGCGGGGAACAGGGCGACGGCCGTGGGGACGGTCACCCGCTCCACGCGCCGGGTCAGGCCGTGGGCGTAGTCGTAGTAGGGCCGGAAGGAGGTGGAGATCGTGCCGGTGAACCAGTAGAGGGAGGCCTGGGTGAGGAGGAAGTCGTCGCTGAAGCGGGCGGACAGGTCACCGCGGCAGTCACTCCAGGCACGGTACTTCTCGACGAGCCAGGAGAGCAGACCCGTGGGCGAGTCCGCCAGGCCGTGGCTGAGGGTGAGGGGGCGGGTGCTCTGCTGGTGCTGGTAGCCGCCTTCGTCTGTCTGCCAGGCCGCCACGGATTCGAGGTGGGCCCGCTCCTGTGGGGTGAGGGTGGCGGGATCGTAGGAGGCCGGGGCGGTCACGGCCAGGAGGTGGATGCCGACGAGCGCCTCGGGGTGGGCCTCGGCGAGCCGGGAGGTGACGCCGGCGCCCAGGTCGCCGCCGTGCGCCGCGTACCGCTCGAAGCCGAGTTCGTCGTGCATCAGCCGGTGCCAGAGGTGGTGGGTCTGCTCCTTGTCGGTGAGTTCGGGCCGCTGTGGTGAGAACGCGAATCCGGGCAGTGAGGGGACGATCACGGTGAAGGAGTCGGCCGGTGAGCCTCCGTAGCGGGAGGGGGTGGCCAACCGCTCGGCGAGTGCGGTGAGTTCGAGGAAGGAGCTGGGCCAGCCGTGTGTGAGGACGATCGGCAGCGCGTCCGGGTGTTCGCCGTCGAAGCGGAGGTAGTGCACGGGTGTTCCGTCGAGGTCGGCGAGGTGTGAGGGGAGCGCGTTGATAGCGGCCTCGTGGCTTCGCCAGTCGTAGCCGTCGGCCCAGTACGCGACCAGGCGGCGGAGTTCCGCCGTGTCGCTACCGGCCTCCCAGCCGTCGACCGGCCAGGGCTCGGCCCATCGCGTGCCCTCCAACCGGGCGCGGAGATCGGCCAGTTCGGCGTCACTGACCGCGATAAGGGGCGGATTGCTCGGCATCGGGTTCTCCTTGGCGTGCTCAGGGTCTCGGTGTGACAGGGGCGGAGTTGTGGGCCCGTGCGCGTGAAGTCAGCGGGTACGGGCGGGTGGTCCCGGCGAGGGGGACAGGCCCCGCCAGGAAGACCGCGACGACGAGCAGGGCGGGTGCGAGTGCGGTGTGGTCGGCGAGGAATCCGATCAGGGCAGGGGCGCCGGCGAGGCCGCAGTATCCGATCGCGGTGATGACGCCGACCCGGTCGGCGGCACGGACGGGTTCATCGGCACCGGCGCCCGGCCACCAGCAGCGGCGCCCAAAGGGCGTACCCGAGCGCCACAGCACCGAGACCGCCGCCGGCCAGCACGGCCACAGCGGTGACGGCCCGGCGGGGCCCGACACGTGTGACGACCGCCCCGGCCGGCGGCACCAGCACCACACCGCCGACGGCCATCATCAGGAGTAGAGGCCCGAGCGATGCCGGACCCAGGTCCATCCGTGCGCGTATCTGCGGCAGCCGGGACGCCCAGGTCGCCCCCGCGAGTCCCAGGCATGCGAAGACCGCGTGCGTCGACCTCACCGCGGCCGCGGTCTCTCGCCGCCACGGGTCAGGGGCGACGACCGCGTTCACGTCCCTCATCCGGTGATCGGGCCGAGGGCTTGCACGATCGCCGCCCGCGTCGCCGCCCGCGGCTCCGGCTCGGTCGCGAGGAGCGCGTGCATGATCAGCCCTTCCAGCAAGGCGTCCAGCCGGCCGGCGGTATCCGGCCCGGCGAAACGAGCCAGAACGGCGCGGCTGTCCCTGGTCCACTTCTGTGTCAGCGCGCGCAGAGCGGGATCGCGTAGAGCCGCGAGGTGCAGCTCGAAGCCCAGGACCGCGCTGCGGCGCCGGGACGGTCCCCCCTGGACAAGGTCCACCAGGACCTTGACCAGGTGCTCGCGCGTCTCCACCTCCGTGAAGAGGCCCTCGAACTCCGCGGTCCGCTGTTCGACATACCTGGCGAACGCCTGTGTCTGAAGCTCGGCCAGGCTCGAAAAGTGGTAAGTGACCGACCCCAACGGCACGTCCGCGCGTGCGGCCACCTTCCGGTGCGTCATGTTGGCCGCGCCGTCCGTCACGAGCACGTCGAGAGCGGCGTCCAGGATGCGCGTCCTGCGCTCCGGGTCATGGCGACGAATCCGCCGCCCCTCGCCTGCCGGAAGGTCCACCTCGTTCATAAGAACAAACGTACACTACTTAAGAACAGGTGTACGCATCCGGCTGAGCGGCGATGGACTGCCACGGATCCGGGTGGTGCAGTGCGCCCACCCGGATCCGTGGCAGGGCTTCTGGTGCCGACGACGTGGCCGTTGACGGCAGCATCGCTGCCACCAGTCCGAGCCTGGACGGCTGACCGAAGCCGGGCAGTCGGTCCCAGTTCACGCAACCCAGTTCGCACAGTCCCCGATCGGCACGTCGTCGCAGAAGGTCCCCCGCAACCCCTTGTGCGCGAGAGCCGTCTCATCGATGACGGAGATGAGACCGCGCAGCTCTTCCGCCACCTCCTCGAATCTGGCCCGTGCTTCATCGGCCTCTACATCGAAGCCTCAGGTGGCAGCCGGGCGCGCCCTGACCCCTCGCTGTCCGTCCTCGCCCACCGGTCCTGGTCACCGCTGAGGGCCACCAACGGCGGGCCGGCGTCCGCTGGTGTTGCTGAATCGGCAACAGACCTCGCGCGTTTCATACTGCCCGCTGAATGATCGACGGTGCTGCCCTTGACGGCAGAGACGTCAGCCCGAGTCCGGACTCCTTGTCCGTGCCGGCTCCACGACCGACGCCCGCAGAGGAATGATCATGCCTCACACATGTGCCACTGACCGCGTCCACCGTCTGGTGTCCTCGCCGGCCGGTCGAACACACCTGGTCGAGCAGGGCAGCGGACCAGTTGTCCTGCTCGTGCACGGCTTCCCCGAGTCCTGGTATTCCTGGCGTCACCAGCTGCCCTCGCTGGCCGCCGCCGGCTACCGGGCGGTGGCCATCGATGTCCGCGGCTACGGTCGCTCCTCCAAGCCCGAGGCGGTGGACGCGTATCGGATGCTCGACCTGGTGGAGGACAACATCGCCGTGGTGGAGGCCCTGGGCGAGCGGTCCGCGGTAGTCGTCGGTCACGACTGGGGCGCGACCATCGCCGCGACCTCCGCCCTCGTCCGGCCCGATGTGTTCCGCGCGGTCGGCCTGCTGAGCGTGCCCTACACACCGCCCGGCGGCCCGAAGCCCAGCGAAATCTTCGCGCAGATGGGCGGAACCGAGGAGTTCTACGTCTCCTACTTCCAGCAGCCCGGCCGGGCCGAGGCAGAGATCGAGCCCGACGTCCGCGGCTGGCTCGCGGGTTTCTACGCCGCCTTGTCCGCCGACACCATGCCCGCCCCCGGGACCCCGGACCCGCACTTCGTCAGCCGCGGCGGCATGCTGCGCGACCGCTTCCCGGCCGGCCGGATTCCGGCCTGGCTCAGCGAACACGACCTCGACGTCTACGCCGGGGAGTTCGAACGCGCCGGCATGACCGGCGCCCTGAACCGCTACCGGAACATGGACCGCGACTGGGAGGACCTGGCCGACTTCGACGGAGCCGCCATCACGCAGCCGTCGCTGTTCATCGGAGGCGGTCTGGATGCCTCCACCACGTGGCTGGCCGACGCCATCGCGGCGTACCCCACGACCCTGCCCGGCCTCACCGCCTCACACATCCTCGACGGCTGTGGACACTTCCTCCAGCAGGAACGCCCCCTGGAGAGCAACAAAATCCTGACCGACTGGCTCGCCTCCCTCGCCATCTGATGGTCATCTGCACCTACGACTCCCTGGACAAGATCGAGTAAACCCGCAACACACGCTTCGCGGTGCCGCCCTTCGACCTGGCGGTCATGGACGAGGCACACGGGATCGCAGGCCGCGCCGACAAGAAGTGGGCCGGCCTGGAGATCACCGTGTGTCACCTGCCGCCCGGCACCTCGAAGTGGAACAAGATGGAGCACCGGCTGTTCTCCCACATCACCATGAACTGGATCGGCAGGCCTCTGATGAGCCATAAAGCCTGCTCCAGGCCATCGTCGCGACGACGAGCCGTACCGGCCTGACGGTGCACGCCGATCTTGGCAGCGGTGAGTACCCCACCGGCATCCGCATCAGCGAAGAGGCCACCGGCCGCCTTACCGATCACACGCCACCGCATCCACGGAGACTGGAACTACACCTTCCACCCCGCAGGTCATCAACCGGGCCCAGGCCTTCCCCGGCAACCCGGGTGGTCAGCCGAGGGCTCTCACCCCTCACGCTCCACGACCTGCAGCATCCCGAGCTGACCGGCATGTCCCGCAAGCAACTCGGCGCCCCGACCCGCTCCTTGATCCCCGGGCTGGCAGAGCACCGCGAACAACTCCGCCACGCAGCCCTCGGCGGACACCACGCTGCGTCGCACCAGGTACCGGCCGCAAACCCGCACGCACCCCCGCCGACCAGATCCTGGTCACCATCCTCCACCCGGCCGGGCACCGGGCCGCCGCCAGCACGTGATGCCCGAGCCGAAAACCGAGTTCCTGCGGCAGGTACTCCCCCTGGATCCCGGTGTGCAGCACATACAAGATCCCGCACAGCACACGGCTTGCGGCCGGGATACCGGAACCTGCGCTCACGCTGCGGCAGCAGCGGCTCCAGGTGATCCCACAGTTCATCCGACATGATCCACGGCGACGTCCCCGCACCGGGCCGAACGCTCAACTCCCGCCCCGGACAAGGCAACCGGAACCAAACCACCTCATTGGGTTAGGGAGTTGTGAGGCACAGCGATCATTACGAAGACGGTACGTGCACCCGCGCCACAGTAAGGGCATGAGGCAGTCACCGGTCGATCGCGTTCAGGGCGTCGAGCAGTCGAGGGCTCGCGGGTGAGCCCTCGTCCGGCAGGCCGGGAGTGCGATGGAGTTCACCGTCGATGATCTCATAGTGGCCGATGGCCTGCAGGGGCGGCGAGTAGACGTGGACGGTGATCGCCCCGGCGTCGTGGTCCATCCGGTGGATGCCCGAGCCGGGGAAGGAGAACGATTCGCCGGGGCCGTACCGCAGTGCGCGGCGCGTACCGACCACCGGCAACCCCTCCTGCCAGGCGGTGCCTTCCAGCACGTGCACACCGACACAGGAACCCTGGTGGTCGTGGTAACCGGTGTCGCGCGATTCCCACCAGGTGTTCAGCCACGCCTCCGAGTGCTCGTTGCGCCACAGCAGCAGATACGAGCCGGGGCCGGAGCGGTCGAGCGCGGCGGTGTCGACGAAGGCCGCCGCCCGGCGGGCCCGGTCCGCACACTCCGCGGGCAGGAACGGGCGGTCGGACACGCCGAGTTCGGCGAGGGAGGTCATGTCGATCGGGGTCGTGTTCATGGTCATCCTCGTGAGGGGGAACGTCGTGGACTGTCATGGGTTCGTCGGCACGGGGGAGGGGTCGGGGTGGGCCGGAGCAACCACACCGGCCTCACCGTGGTCGCCGACGGCAGCGGGCCGGCGGAACGCAAGATCCGCCGGGAGTTCTGGACCGACCCCGCGCTGGGCGTGGCCCGCTACACGGACGCCGGTTGCGAGGAGGCCGCCGAGAAGGCCCGGGGGAGGGGCCCTCGACCTGGGTGTCACTCCTTTCCCGTGAACAGTCGGCGCGGATTGGCGATACGCAGTGCGTACGCCGTGGCCCCGCCCAGACCGAAGCCGGGGTATTGCGGCGGTCGCGCGTAGGGCCGGTCCGAGCCCTGGACGACGGCGTCCACACCGAGGGCATGGACGATCGCGTCCACGGCGGTCGGACCGTACGAGGACGTGTCGACGAACACGCCCGGATCGGTCACCTCCCGCGGTCCGCCCCGGGCGGCGTAGCGCTCCCCGTGCAGCGGGGCGAGTCCGGCCAGTAGCGCGAAGCACACCCGCAGACGCGGATGGCGCGGCCGGCCGAAGGCCCGGAAGGCGAACCAGGCGGAGTGCATCTGCTGGACGTACGGGACCATCGCGGGCCACCATCCGGGCCCCTCGGAACCTCCCGGTGCGGGCCCGGGGTGGACGAACAGGGGGAGGCCGCGCTCTTCGAGCAGATCCAGCAGTGGGGCACAGCGCGCGTAACCGGTCGGGTCGGCAAGGGCGTTGGCCGGGAGCTGGAGGCCGACGAACCCCCGGTCCAGTTCCTTGGCCGCCGCGTTCGCGTCGATGTCCCGGACGCAGGCGGCGGCCCAGCCCCCGAACGGTTCGGGCAGCTCGGCCACGCCCTCGTGATACGCGTCGAGCAGGGGCCGGGCCTCGGCGGCGGGCAGCCACTCCACGCCGATCGGGGTGGACAGGGAGACCAGCGCCCGGTCGAGCCCGTCGGCGACGGCGAGTTCCGTACGCCCCGCGATGTCGTGGTCGGCGGGCGATGTCTCGTAGGGCGGCTCACCGTCCAGGAACAGCGTCCAGCCCTCCAGGTACGGCGGCTCGCGGCGGGACCGCAGGGCCGTCACCAGCGAGGGGGTCCACAGGTGCTGGTGCACGTCGACGTTGGTCATGCCGATCCTCCCGCCAGGGCGCGCAGTGTGCCCCGGACATCGTCCGAACCCAGGATGTCGCGGCCGACCGTCTCCACGTCCACCCCGCAGGCCCGGTCGTCGTCCAGGCGGGATACGACCTTCCGGATCGCGCTGTGCAGGAACTCCGGTCCCCGCCCCAGCACGGGTGGCGCCGCCAGATCCACCGCCTGCGTGGCGACCACGGACTCCACGGCGAGCAACTGCCGCAGCCGCACGAGGATCGTGGTCAGCCGCCGTGCGCCGAGCGCCGCGTTGGTCGAGTCGTCCTCGACGGCGTGCGCGCCATGACGGGGGTCGGTGCTCACCGGCACCGACAGCATGCGGATCTCGGCGACGAGCGCCTGCGCCGTCTTGGCCAGTGGGGCGAACCCCGAACGCTCCGGACCGTACGGCGAGAGGTTCGCGGGCAGTCCGCTCACCGCCGGGTCGAGCAGCCGCCGCATGCGCTCGGCGGAGATCGACGCGGTCTGCGTCAGAGCCAGCGCGAGGGTGTCGAAAGCGAGGGCGAGGGCCGGGGTGTGGAAGTTCCCGGAGGAGAGGATCTCGCCGGTGTCGGCGAGGACCACCGGGTTGTCGCCGCACCCGTTGAGCTCCGGCCGGAGCGCGGCGTCGGCGAAGTCCAGCGCGGTGTGCAGCGCCCCGTGCACCTGGGCCGAGCAGCGCAGGCTGACCGGGTCCTGGACGCGCCGGGCGTTGCGTGGATCGCTCAGCGCACCGCCGTCCAGGAGGGCGAGCAGTTCACCCGCCGCCCGGGACTGCCCGGGGGCGGGCCGCAGTTCCAGTACCCGCGCGTCGAGCGGGCTCGTGTTGGCCCGGAAGCCCTCGTAGGTCAGGGCCGTGACCGCCTGGGCCAGGGTGAGGACGGCGGCCGCCTCGTGCAGGGCGAGCGCGCCCTGCCCGGCCGCCAGCGGGCTCGCGCTGCACAGCACATGCCCGTCCTTCGGGCCCAGTTCGGCCGGGGCGAGACCGGCCCGCCGCAGCGCCGCGGCGCCGTCGAGCACCTCGCCGGCGAACTCGGCGCTCCCCTCACCGATGACGACCAGACCGACATGGGCCATCTGCACCAGATCGGCGGCGCCGATCGATCCCACCTCGGGTATCACGGGGTGCACCCTCGCGTTGAGCAGGGCCACGAGCAGGGTCAGGATCTCCGGTCGTACTCCGCTGCCGCCGCCCGCGAGGCCGTTCACGCGGGCGAGGACGGCCGAGCGTACGACGGGGACCGGCAGCGGATCGCCGACCGCGTTGGCCCGCCCCCGGACCGTGCGGACGCTGAACGCCTCGAGTTCGTCGCGCGGCAGTGCGTACGACGAGCGGGTGCCCAGTCCCGTCGTCAGGCCGTAGGTCGGCACCTGACGGTCGACGACGTCGTCCACGACCGCCCGCTCGCGTGCCAGCCGCGGGGGCACCTCCTCCGCCAGTTCGACCCCGGCGCCGTGGTGGGCGACGGCGACGACATCGTCGTAGGACAGCGTCCTGCCGTCGATGACGACCCGCCTCATGCGAACCGCAGCTTCTGGCCGAGGCCACGCACTTCGGCCTTCTTCAGCATGGCGGCGCCCAGGGCGATGTCGGAGAGGGAGAGGCCGCGGTGCCAGAACAGGTTCGTCTCCTCGGCGCTCTCCCGGCCGGGCTTGGCGCCGGCCACAATCTCCCCCAACTCACCGTGTAGATTGGTCCTGTTGAGCCTGCCGGAGTCGACGTGTGCGCGCAGGGCGCCGAACGGTCCGGCGTGCGCCTGACCCCAGTCGTCGACGACGATCTTGTCCATGATGTCCGTGAGAGTGAGCTCGACGGCGCTGTTCGTCCCGTAGGGCACGACCAGCGCCCCCGGGGCGATCCACTCGGTCTTCAGCAGCGGCTCCGGACGTTCCAACCGTGACGCCTCCACCACGATGTCCGCTCCTTCCACGCAGCTCTTCCAGTCCTCGGTCACGACGACGGGCTTGCCGAGTTCCTCCTCCAGCCGCCGGGCGAAGGCCTCGCGGCTCTCGGGGCGGCGCGAGTGGACACGGATCTCGGACAGATCGAAGATCCGGTCGAGCAGCCGGACGTTCCAGTACGACGTGGCACGGGCGCCGATGTGCCCGAGCACCGTGGCGTCCGGGCGGGCCAGGTGACGCGCCCCCAGAGCGGTCAGGGCACCGGTACGCATCTCCGTGAGGGCGGTCGCGTCGAGCACGGCCACCGGCATGCCGCTGCGCGGGTCGAAGAGGTTGAGCAGAGCCATCTCGGAGGGCAACTGGGCCTTGTAGTTGTCGACGTAGTCGCCCACGATCTTGACCCCGGCCAGCGCCAGCGGAGCGATGTAGCCCCTGAGGACGTTGAAGTGGCCGTTGAACGCGGGATCGGGCGTGAGGTGGACACGTGGTTCGATCACCGTCTCGCCGAGGCCCTGGGCGCGCAGCCCGTCCTCGACGGCGTCGAGTATCTCGATGTCAGTCAGTTCGAGCTGTTCTATGTCCGCGCCGTTGAGGAAGGTGAACCAGACAGGTTCCATGGGCTGGGTCCCTACGTCTGAGCTGCTGGTTTGCTGATTTCGTACGACTGTAATGCGCCGTTAACAGATAGCCATTGACTGCCATTCATCAAGGCATAACTCTGCATGACCATATGCAGTCCGGGTAAGGGGCAGTCTTGATCAGATTCGACGCGGTGAGCAAAAACTATCCGAACGGCACCACGGCCGTGGACGACCTGTCCCTGGAGCTCGGCGAGGGCGGCATCACGGTTCTGGTCGGTCCCTCCGGCTGCGGCAAGACCACGACCTTGCGCATGATCAACCGCATGGTGGACCCGACGTCCGGGACGGTGAGCCTACGCGGCCGGGACATACGCGAGGTCCACGCCCCTGAGCTGCGTCGGGGCATCGGGTACGTGATCCAGCACGCGGGGCTGTTCCCGCACCGCACCATCCTCGACAACATCGCGACCGTTCCGCTGCTGCTCGGCTGGAGCCGGAAGAAGGCGCGGGCGCGGGCGTCGGAGCTGCTGGAACTGGTGGGGTTGCCGACGGAGATGGCCAAGCGCTACCCGAACCAGCTCTCCGGCGGGCAGCAGCAGCGCGTCGGGGTGGCCAGGGCTCTGGGCGCCGACCCGCCGGTCCTGCTGATGGACGAGCCGTTCAGCGCGGTCGACCCGATCGTCCGGGCGGAGCTGCAGGCGGAGTTCATCCGGCTGCAGAAGGAGCTGCACAAGACGATCGTGTTCGTCACTCATGACATCGAGGAGGCGATCAAACTCGGCGACAACATAGCGGTGTTCCGGACCGGCGGAAGGCTGGCCCAGTTCGACACCCCCGAGCGGCTGCTCGCCCACCCGGCCGACGATTTCGTCGCCGGATTCGTGGGCCAGGACCGGGGCATCCGCCGACTGTCCTTCGTCAAGGCCGCGAAGGTGCCACTGCGTCAGGGCCCGGTGCTGACGGCCGCCACGCCCGTCGGGCAGGGCCGGGCTGTCGGCGAGTCCTGGCTGCTCGTCGTCGACGACGGCCGGCGACCGCTCGGCTGGGCCGCGGCCGCCGAGCTGCCCGAGAGCGGCACGCTGGCCGATACGCCCCTGGCCCCCCTCGGACACACCTTCAGCCTCGCCGGCGACTCGGCACGGGCGGCCCTCGACTCCGCGCTGCTGTCGCCCGCCCGGCTCGCGGTGGGTGTCGACGCGGACGGCGCGGTCGTCGGCGTCGCGGACGCCCATGAGCTGTCCGTCGTGATGGCCGCCGAAGGCGCCGAGACGGCGGTGAACGGTGACAAGGCCGACGGTGATGACCGATGAGCGACGGTGAACCGCTTGTCCGGTGGCAGTGGATCGGCGATCACGCCGGCGAGCTGGCCGACTACACCGGCCTCCATCTGAGACTGGGCCTGCTGCCAGTGCTGTTCGGGCTGATCATCTCGGTGCCGCTCGGGATCGCGTGTCATCGCTGGCGCTGGCTGTACCCGCCGGTGCTGACCGTTTCCAACATCCTGTACTCGATCCCGTCACTGGCCCTCTTCATGATCTTCGTCCGTTACACGGGGCTGACCGAACGCACGGTGATGATCCCGCTGACGCTCTACACGCTGTCGGTTCTGGTGCCCAACGTCGTGGACGGCCTCGCCTCGGTCCCCGAGCCGGTCCGGCAGGCGGCCACCGCGCTGGGATTCGGCACGATACGCCGGGTCGTCCAGGTCGAGCTGCCGATAGCCGTCCCCGTCGTCATAGCCGGGGTACGCGTCGCCGCCGTCTCGTCCATCAGTCTCGTCGCCGTGGGCCAGCTGATCGGACAGGGCGGTCTCGGCTACTACATCACCCGGGGCCTTCAACTCGACTTCCCGACCCCGATCGTGACCGCGATCGTACTGATCATGCTGCTCGCGCTCACCACCGACGCGCTGCTGGTCCTGGCGCAGCGGCTGCTCACCCCGTGGTCCCGGAGCAAGGTGACGTCGTCATGAACGATTTCCTGAACCAGGTCCGGCTCGTGTGGGAATGGCTGACGTCCACACAACAGTGGCACGGCGACGAAGGCATCCCCCAACGGCTCCTGGAACACCTCACCTACAGCGGTGTGGCCCTGCTGTTCGCCGCGCTGATCGGGCTGACGTTCGGGCTGCTCGTGGGACACACCGGGCGCGGCGCGTTCGCCGTGGCCAGCGTCGCCAACCTCGCGCGGGCCATCCCCACCTTCGGTCTGGTGGTCCTCGTCGTCACGCTCGCCGGGCTGAGCACCACGCCGGTGCTGGTGGCTCTGGTCGCGTTGGCGGTCCCGCCGATCCTGATCAACACCTTTGAGGGTGTACGAGGTGTCGACCCCGCCAGCAGGGACGCGGCGCGCGGGGTCGGCATGACCGAGTGGGAGGTCCTGGTGCGGGTGGAGGTGCCCATGGCGCTGCCGCTGATCCTCCTCGGCCTCAGGATCGCCGCGATCCAGGTCGTGGCCACCGCGACCGTCGCGGCCTACCCCGGCCTCGGTGGCCTGGGCCGCTTCATCGTCGACGGACTCTCCCGCAACGACTATCAGCTCGTCATCGGCGGCTCCGCCATCGTCGTCGTCCTGGCGCTCGTCGTCCAGATCGTCTTCACCGTGCTGCGGCGCGTCATCGTCTCGCCGGGCCTGCGGGCCCCGGCGTCCCGCCCCTGAGTTCTTCCATGCTTCCGGGCCCTGAGAAAGGAAACACCCATGAGCCCCAAGACAGCTGTGTACCGCGCCGCCGCGTTCGGCCTGATCGCCGCCTTCTCGCTGACCGCCTGCGGTGGTGGCGACAGTGACAGCAATCCACTGACGGGCAGCAGCAGTGGCGGTGACGGCGACGGCAAGTCCCTCGTCGTCGGCTCGGCGAACTTCCCCGAGAACCAGCTGCTCGCAGAGATCTACGCCGAGGCACTCGAAGCCAAGGGCCTGAAGGTGACGCGCAAGTTCGACATCGGAGCCCGTGAGGTCTACTACGACCAGATCGTCAAGGGCGGCATAAGCGTCTTCCCCGAGTACAACGGCGCCCTGCTGGCAGTGGCGGTCGACAAGAAGAGCACCGCGACCGGTACCGAGGAGATCAACGCCGAACTGAAGCAGAAGCTCCCGAAGTCGGTGGAGATCCTCGACTCCGCCCAGGCCCAGGACAAGGACTCGGTCACGGTCACCGCGGAGACCGCCGCCAAGTACCACCTCAAGACCCTCGCCGACCTCAAGCCCGTCGCGAGCAAGCTGACTCTCGGCGCCGGCTCGGAGTTCAAGACCCGCCAGCAGGGCTGGATCGGTCTGCAGAAGATCTACGGCGTCGAGTTCGGGAAGTTCCAACCGCTCGACGCGGGCGCCCAGAGCACTCTGCTGAAGCTGCTGGATTCCGGCAAGGTGCAGGCCGCCAACATCTACACGACCGACCCTGCCATCGTCGAGGACAAGCTGGTGGTGCTGGAGGACCCCAAGGACCTCTTCTCCTCGCAGAACGTCACGCCCCTCGTCTACAAGTCCGCGGTCAACGGCACGGCCAAGGCGGCGCTCAACGGCGTCTCCGCCAAGCTCACCACCTCCGACCTGCAGGACATGATGAAGAAGCTCGTCAACGACAAGGAGGACGCCAGCACGGTCGCCAAGGAGTGGCTGACGAAGGCCGGCATCGTGAGCTGACCGGTTCGGCCATGGTGACCGGTTCGGCAACACACAGGCTGGGGGAGTGGATGAGTGAAGGTGCCGGGACTGACATGCCTGCCGGTGTCGGCGCCTCCGCACGGTTGCACCAGCTCTTCGAAGGTCGTCGGCTCACCCCGACGCAGCGCCGCATCGCGCACTGCCTGGTACGGCGAGCAGCGGATGTGCCCTTTCTGTCGAGCGTGGAACTGGCCCGACTGGCCGGCGTGAGCCAGCCGTCGGTGACCCGTTTCGCGATTGCTCTCGGCTTCGACGGATATCCGGGGCTGCGCAGTCATGTGCGCCGACTCGAGCCCACTGGAACCGGGTTGGACCAGGCGCCGAACCACCCGTACCAGCAAGCGGTGCAGGCCGAGATCGACAACCTCCGGCACCTGGCGTCCCTGCTAGCGGATCCCGGGCCCGTGGAGCGCGCCGGCCGGCTGCTCGCCGCCTCCCGGCCACTGCCGGTGCTCGGACTGCGTGCCTCTGCCGCTCCGGCGCGGGGCTTTTCCTACTTCGCCGCGAAGGTCCACCCCGACGTGCGCCTTCTCGACGAGAGCGGTTCCCTCCTCGCCGACCGTATTGACGCGGCCCGGCACGCCGGCGCGAGCGCGCTCCTGTGCTTCGCGCTGCCCCGCCACCCGCGGGAGATCCTCGCTGCGCTCAGCCACGCCCGTGACACGGGACTGACAGTGATCACGATCGCCGACGGCACGTTCGCCCCGGTGGCCGCACAGAGTGATCTGCTCCTGCCGGCGGCCGTGGGGACGGATCTGGTGTTCGACACCGTGAGCGCCCCCATGCTGCTGGGGCAGGTCCTCCTGGAAGCGATGTGCGACGCCCTGCCGAATGCCCAGGCCCAGCTGGAGGAGTTCGACGCGCGGGCCGCGGCGCGGGGGCTGTTCGTCGACTGAGCCGGAAGGACCCGGAACGGCACCGTCAACTTGGTGGTCGGGCTCCGTGAGATGGTCTTCGGTCGATCGTCTTGAGGGAGGCCTTTTCGTGGTGCCGTGCCGTCGTCGTACAAGGGCTTTCGGTATCCGGGCGAGGTCATTGCTCACTGTGTCTGGACGGCATTTCGTCACTGGGTACCGCTGCATCTCGTCGGTACCCCAGTGTTGGCGTGAGTGGATGAGTTACCGGGGGCCATGGTCGGCCACGGCACGCTGTTCGCTAGCATTCCTGCGCATGACGAGGCGGGGGTGGCGACTGAGTGTCGTGGCGGTGCTGGCGGCGATCTGTGTCTCCGGTCCAGGACGCCCGGAGGGCATCCGTACGGCGTCGGACCTCGGCCCCCTCCCGGCCGACCGCTACGACTTCACGCCGCTGGACTACCAGCGATCGCAGCGGGCGTCGGCGTTGCTGGTCCGGCAGTGCATGGCGGAGCGTGGTCACCCCGACTTCCCGCTCGACCCCCGCTACCCCCGTGACCCCATAGTCGCCACCGGGGTCAGCACCGACTACGGCGTCCTGGATCTCGCCGCCGCCCGCCGCTGGGGCTACGGCTGGGACCCGGCGAAATCCCGGGCTCTCCAGCCGAAGGGCCGCCGGATGACCAACGCCGAGTATGCGGACCTCCCCGCCTGCAACGCCGCGGCGAACCGGCGGCTGATGCGCGGCATCGACCTCAAGCGGGACTGGCTCTACCCAAGTACACGGGCGATCGAAATCGACAAGGCGGTCAAGCGCGACCCGCGCCTGCGTGCGGCATGGGATGTGTGGTCCCGCTGTGTGGCAGAACAAGGATTCACGCGCTATCCCGACCCCGTCGCGGCGTACACGGACACCGCCTGGCAGCGGGGCAGTGACGGCAACACCCGGCATACGCAGCGGGAGCGGGACACCGCCGTCGCGGACGTCACCTGCAAGCGCCGCCACCATACGGCCGAGCTCTGGCACGCTGCACGGGCGCGGAAGCAGGCCGTGGACATCACACGGCACCGCGACCGATACGCCGCGGGACTGCAGGCGCTGCGGGCGTACCGATCCACCATCGCCGAGGTGCTGCGAAAACTCGGTTAGCGGGATGCGACGCATGACTGTGTGAGTCCCGCGAGAGTCGAGGGATAGTCGCGCATCTGACGGCCGCCCTGGCCGAGGTTGGGACCCGTCTGACGGACCTCGCCGACGCACACTGAAGCCGTACGCGTGGCCGAAAGACCGCCGCCCGAACGGAGATCCCTGTGCCCAGAGGCATATGCACCTTCCCAACGCCCGGGCCCCGGCGTGGCCGCACTGGAACAGAGTCTTCAGGTGACGCGCCGCAGGACAGTCTGGCCCCTTCCCCCCCTTGTCCGGTGAGGACGAGATGACGCTGGCCAAGTGGGCAGAGTTGTTGCGTGAGGAGACCGAGCAGCTCAAGGAGACGCTGGAGCGGCGGCCGGTCATCGGTATAGCCCGCGGGGTGCTGATGGTGGTCTGGTCGTGCACGTTGGAGGAAGCCTGGGAGATCTTGGTGACGGTCTCGCAGAACACCGACACCAAGGTGCACGACATCGCCCAGGCCGTGATCGCGACGACGCGGCAGCAGCCGATGCCGGAGAATTTGCAGAAGCCGCTGGCCGCTGCGGTGGCGGCGCGGCGGGCCCGAAGAGGTGACGGGCGAACCCAAGGCGGGCCCGTCAGGCAGGCAGGCCGTCGGCCGCATCCCCGAGATGCGGGGGAATGGCGCCGGGGCCCGGTGCACGGATCGGTGTGCAGGCCACGTTGATTACGGTGATCGGGAGAGTTGCGATGCTCATGAACACCCCGCGGTACGGGCGAACCTGATCGCCTACACCCTGTGCGTACAAACCGACACGCGTGACATCGACGCCGCGCTCATCGCCGCCCGCCACCAGCTGCCCGGGGCCCGCCCGACGGACGACTCCCTCCTTACCGCCTGATGTGAGCACCACCTCCTACCGCCCGGCACGGCCTGTCAGTGGATTTTCCTACTTGCCAGCCAGAACCAGCAGGTCACCACCGTCTGACGGCTTCGTGACGGTGTGGCCCAGCGGGACCAGCAGGCCCGAAACCGCAGCCTGCACGATCGCCTGCATGCTGTCGCCCGAGGCACCGGGCTGCTCCTTCGCCAGCGAGGTGAACCCATCCGAGGCCGTCCACCTCACCAGCACCCCGGCCGGCACCGTCATCACCGCAAGCCCGGGCCTGCCGTCCTCTGCCTCCTCACCGACGAGGTGGAAACCCGCCTCGATCAAGGCATGCCGAACCTGCACAAGCAGGTCGGACCGCGCAGACGACACGAGCCACGCCTGCCCCACAATCCCCAGATCAAGCCTTCACTTCGGGCAGGCCTCACGCATCCGTCCCGCCGGACGGGAAATGGCCTCTGCCCGGCGGTGCCGCCTCAACACCTCACACTGGCGTCCCCACCCGGGAAGAGGGCAGGGGAAGGGCCGCTTCGACCTCCCCAGGTTTCGCAGCCCTTCCCCGGCACGCACCGTTCGGCTACCCGCAGGATCCGCGCTCATGTCAGACCGGCTTGCCATGCCTGCACGGCCGTCGCCCATGTTCCTGCAGCAGCGCCGGCATCGGCTTCCCGGTCGCGGCCGAGATGACAGCCTCGGCGGCTTCTCGCAGTTTGGCCTCACGAGGTGCTTCGGGCCCGGGCGGCGCGGCCGTCTGGAGCTATGTGGAACAAGGCAGGAGCCGCTCGGTGTCCGTTTTCGCCCGTCGCGCGCTCGGCGCCGCGGCCCTCGCGGAGGGCGCCTACGAGACGGCGTACGACCAACTCCGCGCGGTCTTCACGGCAGATGGCGCCCCCGTGCACTATCACGCCGCTTATCCGGCCCTCGCAGATCTGGCCGCCGCAGCGGTGCGCGCCGACCGGCACGCGGAGGACCACGCGATCGTCGAACGTGCCGCACGCACCCTTGCCGCGGGCGCCTCACCCCGCCTGCGCGCACTGATCGACCGCGCCCGTGCCCTGCTGGCCGACCCCGAGGTCGCCGAGCCGCACTTCCGGGCGGCCCTGGCCGACCCCGTGCTGGAGCACTGGCCCTTCGTACGCGCCCAGACCCTGTTGGACCTCGCCGAGTGGCTACGACGGCGTCGGCGCATCGCGGAGGCGCGGGTGCCGCTGACCGAGGCTCTGGAGACCTTCCGGCGCCTGGGCGCGCGCCCGTGGATCGAGCGGGCCCGGGCCGAGTCGCGGGCACCGGCCTCGATGTCGCCGAGGCCGCCCCCGACGCGCTCACCGAACTCTCCCCGCACAGCAGCAGATCATCAGGCTCGCCGCTCGCGGACTGACCAACCGGGAGATCGGCGAGAAGTTCAACCGCCGGTGGGAACCTCCAGGGCCACAGTCCGCTGCGAAGGACTTCGTTAGGTCCCCTGACGGTCACTGCTCACCGGGTCCGGCGGCCTGACGGCCGTCGGGCCCACACTGTCAGGCCATCGAACGCAACCGGTCCAGTTCGCTGCCGATGGCATCCCGCAGCACATCGTGCTGTGGCCCGAGCTTGAACCGCTCGTCACTCCATCGGTCATGCGGATACAGCCACACCGGCTTGCCCACCAGCTCGGCCGGCTCCCACTCGAAGCGCGGCCACACATGGGCATGCAGGAACGGGTCCGTGTTGCCGAGGATCTCCAGATTGACCCGGCGGAAATCGGGGTCCAGCCGCAGACAGACCCGCTCAACCGCTTCTCCGAGTTGATCCATGTCGGACAGAAACGACAGCCGCTTGGCCCTTGGTAGGTCAGACAGCCGTTGAACACCCGGCTCGCCCGCGAGGAGAACTGAGTACCCGGGCAGGAACTGAACGTCTCCGATCACCGCGAAGCCAGACTCAAGCCGCCGCATCACGGTCGGATTCTCGCCCCGCAGAGCAGCCCCGATCCGGTCCATCCGCCACTCACCAGTCATGGCCCGACCCTACCCACAGGCGATCAAGACCTGCTCTTCGCTCCCCACCTCCCCGCCTGCCCACTCACTTCAAAGACCGACCAGGCGAGGCGAGGAGTGACCCCGGCCGCTTCCAAGGATCGCCATCACACCTTCGACGATGTCGACCGGCTCAGGACAGGGGCGGCAGTTCTCCGGTGGAGGTGCCATTGCTCTCCGATGACAGCGACTCCTTGATGGCGCGCAGGAAGGACCGTCGCTCCACCAGCTGTGCCCCCCGAGCCTCGGCCAACGGCTCCGGTCGGTGCCCGAAGCCGGCGGGGAGGGGTGGCAGGCCCAGAGCGGCGAAGGCCTCGTCGAGGTGGTGCTGTGGATCACCGGTGCCGCGCAACGCGGCGGCCAGGGGCCGGTGGTCGGTCTTCCTGTATGCCGCCGTCAGCGCGGTTGCCCGCTCTGCCGCTTCCTGTTGCGTCGGCATCTCCGCGGGGTCCTCCCACCAGACGTGGGCAGCCACCAGACGGCCGTCGCGGTAGAGGTGGAGCGTGTAGTCGGCTCCCTCCTTGGCCGCGACCAGGACCGGCCATTTCGAACCCCGGCTGAACGTGGCAGCCAGGCGGGGCAGTCCACCTTCCCCGAGCAGCGTCGTACGCATGCCCTTGCGCCGGCCCGGCGGGTCGGCCGAGGGTGCCGTCTCGACGAACGTGCCGCCGCCGGGCGCCGGCGCGAGACGCATGGTGGTGCCGGCGATCAGCACAGCCTCGCGGACCTCACGCAGCGGCGCACCGGCGTGCGCGACGGCCGGAGCAGCGGCAGGAGGAGTTGTGGCGGTCGACGGGTCCGTGGGTCCCGCCGGGCCGTCAGTGGCCGGCGCGGGCACGGAGCCGCCGAAGTACGGTGTCCGGCGGGCGACATGAGCGCGTACTCCCTGCCGCATCAGCAGGAACGTGTCCCGAGAATCGCCCATGTAGGCCCACGGGAACGTACGCGCGTCGGTACCGATGAGCCGGAAGACCTCCAGTGCCTCGGCCTCACGGCCGGAGCGGATCAGGGCGAGCGCCAGGTGATTGCGGACGCCCGCCGCCCGCCGGTCACCCGCCTCGAACCTCGCCGACAGTTCCAGCCCCGCCTCGACGAGCCCCTCGATCCGGGACCAGGCCACCGGCCCCTTCCCGATCCCTGCCTCGTGCTCCAGCGCGTACTCGGTGACCGCGTGCAGCGGCAGACCGCGCAGCGGTGACCCCTCGGGGGCCGCGGCGGCGGCTGACTCGGCGAACGCGAACATCTCCGCGTGCGAGCCGTACCACTTCTGCGCCAGGTACTGCACCGCGCGGGCGTGCAGTCCCATGTGATGCGGATCCGCCGCGCGGCCCCGAGCCAGGTACTCGTCGAACACGTCGCGCGGAGCGCCGAGTCCCATAGCGTGAGCGATGAGTACCCGCCAGGGAACGGGATCTCCGGGATTGAGGTCGGCGGCCGTACGCAGGACCGGTATCGCGTCGAGCAGGACCGTGCGGAACGCCTGGAACTGCTCCCGCGACACATGCCGGGCACGCGCGGCAGTACGGATCTCCCAGGCGCGGTCGATCTCCAACTCGGCGGCGACCAGGGCGACATCGGGGTCGCCGGGTCGCACGCGCCGCCACTCGTCGAACCATCCGGTGTGGTGCAGAGCGAGTTCGGCGAGACCCGCGCTGTACTGGCCTCGTCGCTCCCAGTCCCGGTCGACGCGCGTCAGCGCCAGCAACTCCGCCGCCGGCTCCCAAGCTCCCGACCGCGCCACGGACAGCGCGCCCCGCAGACCGGCATCCGGTGCGTCCACTTCCACCGCCCCGTCAGGCGGCAGTCCGTCGCCGGTGGCCGCGAAGTGCCGCAGCATTCTGGGCAGCGTGAAAACCTCGGGCATCCTGCCCACAACCAGCCCCTCCCCAACGGCTCGCGGCCGCACACAGTCGATCATCGACGAGCACACACCCTATCGATCGGGCGTACGGTGTACGCCGCCGAGATCGAACCCACTGGGCAGACGCGAGAGCGCGCGCCGAGGCGGGCCGATCTGGACGTCGGCGTCCGTGCGGATGCGGTGGGGGCGGGCCGCGTGCCGCCACCGTCCAGCCCGTCCGCGGGTACGCGTCGCGCGGCGGGGCCAGACGGTCGGCCACAGCGCGGCCGACGGTCCGGGACAGAGTGGCCGACGGTCCGGGACAGAGTGGCGCTGCGGCCGACGTACTGCAGGCGGCCCGCCTGAGGGGACCGCTGCCCGTGCCGGGCGAGCAGCTGCTGCAGCCGTTCGACCGCTAGCCGGTCCCGCCCCCACACCACCCGTTCCCCGTTTATGCGGACTGCCGCGCCTGTCTCAGCAACAGCCCCTGTCCGTCTGGAGGTCACCGGTGTGAGTGGTTTCGAGGCGGTGTGCAAGGTGGAGCAGATCTGCCAAATGCAGCACCCGTCCATCGAATCCCGGGAGGGGGACATGGAGCGGCTGGGTCCAGTGGGCGGGGATTGCATCCAGCCCGTAGTACGCCCCCGCCAGGCCTCCGGTCACCGCGGCGACGGTGTCCGTATCACCGCCGAGGTCGATCGCCGCGCGTATCGCGTCTTCGAAGCTGGTGGTGGTGCGCAGGGCCCAGACGGCGGAGCCCAGGCAGGGCCAGACGGCACCGTTGAACTCGGTCGCCTGATCGGGGTGCCAGCCGGACGCGAGGACGGTGGCGTAGCGGTCGCGGTGGTCGGGGTGGACGAGAGCCAGGACGTCCGGAAGCGCGGTGAGGGGGTCGGCGTCCTCGAACGTGACCCGGATGAGTTCGTGGAAGATCGCAGTGCCTTCCCAGGCAGCACGGTCACCATGAGTGAGGGCAGCGATGCGGCGGGCCCCGTCCATGGTGGCTTCCTGGCCGACGGCCGCGAAGTGGACGGCGGAGGTCGACGCCCGCATCAAGGAGCCGTTTCCCGCTGCTCGTTGGTTGACCTGGAAATGGATCGCGGCGGCGAGGTCCCAGGGCATGCCGTTGGTCAGGACGTCCTCGGTCTGCAAGCCGATGTCCTTCGGTCCTGATGTCGCCCACCGCTGGAAGCGGGCGAAGATGTCCGGCAGATCCAGTCCGCCCCGCTCCAGCAGTGACTCCGCGACCAGAACGGCCATCTGCGTGTCGTCAGTGGCCTCGCCAGGGTCCCAGCCACCGCCTCCGCACATCTCGCCACCGGCACCAGGCACGGGAAACCGCGCGGAGAACGCTCCCTGAGGACCGAACTCGAAGGGGGCGCCCAGGGCGTCGCCCACCGCTGAGCCGACGACCGCGCCGGCCGCTCGCTGAATCCGCTTCATTCGCGAAGGCTATCCGCGCCGTGCCGACGGCCGCGCGGCCCTGTTTCCTTCTTCGGCTCCCCGAACCATCGGCGGCGAACGCATCTCGTCTACGGAGGTTCACCGCCTTGGGCACCTTGGGGCTGAGACACCCGTACAGGTCACATATCGCCGTCCAACGCGGACGCGTCCGGTAACTGCGAGGGCCCGGCCTCAATCTCCGGAAAGGCCGGAAGTATCTCGGTGCCGCGCCTGGAGCGCAGTACCACGCGTCCCGCGTCGACAGCGACCAGGGCCCGAAATCCGTCCCATTTGGGATCGGCGACGTACAGCGGGGGAGGGCCTGGGCTGGGAGGGCCTGGGCTGTTGTCGGAGATCGTGAGCATCGGCTCCGGCAGGGTCCACGGCATGAGGTGCGGCGCGGATGCCGGGTTCAGGCGGTGTTCGTCTTGCGCCCGGCGTCCGGCGCGGGCGAGTGCGGCGATGAGCTCGTCGGGGCCCATCTTGGAGCGGCCTGTGATGTCCTGCTCGGTGGCCCGCTGGTACAGCTCCGCCTTGCTCAGCTGCCGCAGCTCGCTCTTGCCTGCGGTCTTCCCGGCAGGCGTGCGGGCCGTCTTGCGGGCCGGGGCCGGCTTCTTCTGCCGCGGCTCGGCTGCCCTGTCGCGGCTCGTGCCGCGGGTCTGGTCGATGCTGCCCTGCAGAACCGACATGAGGGCGACGACGTTGGTGGCCGGTGGCGCTTCCTGCGTCGGCTCGATCTCCTGTCCCTCGGCCTTCGCTTTAACCAGCTCCCGCAGCTTTTCCTGATAGGTGTCGCGATACCGGGACGGCTTCCACGGCGAGGCGAGCATGTCGACCAGCTGCATCGCCATGTCCAGCTCCTTGCCCTTCCGGGCGCGGCTGGAGGGCAGTTCGGGCAGTTCGTGGGCCGGGCGCGGACCTCATCGGCCCAGCGGAGGGGTTGCAGCACCAGGACCTTGTCCTCCGCGCGCAGCGCGGTCAGGTACTGCTTGCCGCGCATCATGAAGGTGGCGATCCCGACCTTGCTTGCCTGTGCCAGTGCCGCCCGCAACAGGTCGTACACGTTGGTGTGCTCCTTGCCGCGCGGAGCGACGTGGTACGTGCGGTCGAAGTAGACGGTCACCTCCTCGTCCAGGTCGACGAAGTCGGTGATGGTGATGGTGATGGTCTGGGACCGGCCCGGCGTGATCTGGTCCAGCTCGTCGGGCTCGACGACGACGTACTCGCCGTCGGCCAGCCCGTAGCCCTACCTTGCTGACACCACCGACGGGGATTTCGGTGTTCCGTGAGAGCTGCCCGGCGCCGGCGCTCGGCATCGTCCGACTTCAGTCAGGTACTCGCTCATCGCATCACGGTTGCGGATGAGTACGTCGATCCGCTCGCTGAGCCGGTCCCGCTCGGCGGCCAGCAAGGCCAGCATCTCCGGTGTTGCATCGGGAAAGTGGATCGATCGAGGTTTGTCCAGGCACGGAAGGATCTGCTTGATGATGCGAGTGGGGAGCCCGGCATCAAGCAGGCCACGGATTTGGTTGACCCGGTCCACGTAGCGGTCGTCATACTCCCGATACCCGTTCGCGCCCCGGTCCGGGACAATCAGCCCCTGCTCCTCGTAGTAGCGAAGTAGCCGACGGGAGGCGCCCGTCAGTCGCGACAATTCACCGATCCTCACACCCGCCGAAGCTACTCGGCGCACCTCGACTTGACCATCACATCTATGTGAAGGTTTCAAGATTCAGTCCATGACCACCACGTCTTCTGACACACAGTCTCGTACGCGACAGGTCGGCCTGCCATGGTCGGCACTGTTGGCGCTGGGGACTGCCGTCTTCATCACGAGCTTGACGGAGACTCTGCCTGCCGGCGTGCTGCCCGAGATGTCGGTCTCACTGGGCACCAGTTCAGGTGCTACCGGCCAGGCCGTCACCGTCTATGCGGCCGGTACGGCGTTGACCGCGATCCCGCTCGCCACGGCGACAGCATCTGTTCCGCGGAAACCACTGCTGCTCGGCGCCATGGCCGTCTTCCTGGTGGCCAACACGCTGACTGCGGCTGCACCGGGATACATCGTCCTCCTTGCGGGCCGGTTCCTCGCCGGTGTGGCCGCGGGCCTGGCGTGGGCGATCCTCGCCGGCTACGCCCGCCGTATCGCACCTGCCGGCTTGGAAGGCCGCGCCATCGCAGTGGCGATGACCGGGATCCCCGTGGCGTTGTCCTTGGGGGTTCCGGCCGGCACCCTGATCGGTGAACAGGTGGGATGGCGGGCGGCGTTCGGCGCTGTCTCCCTGGTCACTCTTGCCGTCATCGGCTGGATCAGCGTGTCCGTCCCCGGCGTGGGGCAACCCGCCATTGAACAGGCTGACACCAACCGTTCGGACCCCGCACCAGAATCAGCGACGTCGCCCCTGCGGCAGACCCTGGCAGTGCCCGGTGTCGCGGCGATCATGGTCACCGTCACGACGTTCGTTCTCGGGCACACGATCATCTATGCGTACATCGCTCCCTACCTACAGCACGCCGGGCTGGGGTCAGCGACCGACGCGGTTCTCCTTGCTTTCGGTGTCGCATGCCTGATGAGCATTTGGTACGTCGGACGCCATGTCGACCGCCGGCTACGGGCTCTGATGGTCACCGGCGCGGTGCTGTTCACTCTCGCCACCGCAGCTCTTGCGGTCACCACAACACACGCGATCCTTTGGGTCGCCGTTGTTCTTTGGGGCCTGGGGTGGGGCGGTGCCCCGACCTTGCTGCAAACCGCAGCCGGACAAGCCGGGATGCGGCGCAGCAGCGCTGCCGCTGACACCGCGCAAGCCGTCCTCGTCACCCTCTGGAACGCCGCGATGGCCCTTGGCGGCATCATCGGCGGTCTCCTGCTGCAAAGCTCGGGCGTCACCGTGGTCGCCATGTCAGCCGCCGTCCTCGGGGCAGTCAGCCTGCTCATCGTGGCCGGGGCCCGACACCACGCATTCCGCAACACTCAGGCCACGCCATGACACACGCCGACGCACCCCTGAGTGTTCAAGGACGCCGATGTCTGGCCACGTTGCTTGTCGCCCGGCGACCTGGCCACATGGTGCACGTTGATGTGAAGAAGGTCGGCAGGGTTCCCGACGGCGGTGGCCGGCGCGTCCACGGACGCAGAAGCGCCAAGGCGAAAGACGCCGAGGGCTCGAAGAGGAAGCCCCGCCTGTTACCGAGCCGACGCGTTTGCCTGGGCTCTCTTGGGGACGCGGCATCAACGGATCACTCCATACACACCCCGGCATAACGGGAACGTGGAGCGCTACGACCTGATCATCTCCGAGGAGTTCCTCTACGCCCGCACCTGGACATCCGAAAACCAACGCCGGGAAGCCATCGCGGTCTGGAACATCCACTACAACGACCACCGTCCCACAGCGCAGCGAACGGGCAGCCGCCAGCTTCACGGCTACGCGAAAGCGTCAGCAACGTCATGGCCTCCTACACCTAACGGGGGCCGCTGCTATACGACGCGGGCGGTGCGGGCGGCGCTCAGCCATACCGGGAATTCATGGAGGAGCTGGTCGAAGAGGAAGGCGTCGCTGAGATTCTGGGGAGTGCGTCCGGCGTGGAAGAAGCCGGCGTTGTCGACGACGCGGCGGGCGGGGACGGCGAGAGTGTCAAGCTTGTGAAGGAACGCGAATTCGTTGTCGGCAGGGTCACCGAAGCCGATGAACTGCCAGAAAAGAGGCAGACGGGCGGCCTTGCACAGGTAGCGTTCGCCGGCGGGTCTGCTGGTGGGGCCTCCGTCGGTCTGGAAGATCACCAGGGCGGGGGAGTCGCTCCCGCAGTCCATGTAGTGGTCGATGACCTCGTCCATCGCCCAGTGGTAGTTCGTACGCCCCATGTGACTCCGGCGCCCCGCCTGGCCGGCCGGGCCCCCACGCGAGGGCGCCAGGCCCGCCGCTCCTACCAGCGGCGCCGGTCCCTGGTCAACCACCTGCTGGTCGCGCCGGCCCTGCTCCTGTCCGTCGTGGTCGTCGTCGTACCCGGTGTGCTGACCGCGCTGGCCGCCTTCACCGACTGGACCGGCGTCGGGTTCCACGCCCACTACGTGGGCCTGCGCAACTTCACCGACATCCTCGCCGACCCCGTCTTCACCACCGCTCTGGGCAACAACGTCAAATGGCTCGCCCTCTTCCTGACCCTCCCCGCCGTGATCGGCCTGCTCACCGCCTCGCTGCTGCTCCGCAGACGCCGCACGCGCACCTTCTACCAGGTCGTCTACCTCATGCCGTACGTCCTGGCGCCGGCCGTCAACGCCATGGTGTGGCTGAGCATCATCTACAACCCCACCGGCGGGGTCACCGGAGTCCTGCACATAGACTCACCGCTGTCCAGCCTGCACGGGGCGATCTACGCCGCGGCCGCGGTCGACATGTGGCACTACTGGGGCTTCCTCACCGTCGTCTACTTCGGCGCCATGCGACAGACACCGGTGGAACAGGTGGAGGCGGCCATCGTCGACGGCGCCGGCTCGTGGCAGGTCTTCCGGCACGTCTACCTCCCGAGCATCCGCCCCACGCTGCAGCTCATGGGCGTGATGACGGTGATCTTCTCGTTCCTCGCCTTCGACTACGTCTACCTGCTCACGCAGGGCGGCCCCGCGCACGGCAGCGAGGTGATGGGCACCTACGCCTACGCCTTCGCGTTCTCGGCGTTCGAGTTCGGCAAGGCGTCCGCCGTCGGGCTGATCATGAGCTTCTTCGGACTGATCGCCTCGTGCGTCTACACCTGGATGAGCCGGAGGCAGCTGTCGTCATGAGCAACCACAGCGCGAGAAGCCGATACCAGGGCGTCCTGGCCCACACCGTCCTCCTGGTGTTCGCCGCCACCGCGCTCTTCCCCCTCCTTCTGGTCCTCCTCAACAGCTTCAAGTCCAACTCGGGCGTCACCGGCAGCCCCTTCTCGCTGCCGAAGTCACTCAGCCTGTCGAACTTCACGACCGCCTGGCAGTACGGCGCGTTCGGCACCGGATTCGTCAACAGCGTCCTGCTCACCGGCACCACGGTCGTCGTCGTGCTGCTCTGCTCGTCCCTGGCCGGATACGTCCTGGCCGGACAGAAGATCCGTATGTGGCCCGCCGTCATGGTCTACCTGACCATGGCCATGACGGTGCCGATCCAACTGTTCATCTTTCCCCTGTACGCCGGGGTGGCCGCGCTGGGACTCCTCGACAACGTCTTCGTGGTCGGCGTGATCCTCGCCGCGATCAACATGCCGTTCGCGACCTTCCTGATGCGCACCTTCTTCCTCAGCGTCCCCAAGGAACTCGAGGAGGCGGCCATCGTCGACGGCGCCAACGTCTTCCAGCTGATCCACCGGGTCCTGTTCCCCGTCGTACGGCCCGGTCTGATCACCGTGGGGGTCATCGTCGGTCTCAGCGCCTGGAACGACTTCCTCATCTCCTCGACGTTCCTGCACGACCCGTCCGATCAGACGGTCACCCTGGGCTTCCTGTCGATGAACGGCACCTTCTCCACCCAGCTGGGCGCGATGATGGCGGGCGCCCTCATCCTCATCCTCCCGGTCCTCGGCATCTTCGTCGCCCTGCAGCGGTACGTCGTGGACGGCGTGTCCGGCGGCGCGGTCAAGGGATGACATGACGAGACATCCCGTAGTGACGCATCCGGCGGACCGGTACGCCGAGCAGGTGTACGCCGGAGTCCTCGGCAAGATCATCGGTGTCTACCTCGGGCGTCCCGTGGAGGGCTGGCCCTATCAGGACATCACCGACCGGTTCGGGGAGGTCGGCCGGTACGTCAACGACGACCTCGGCCTCCCGCTGATCGTCGCCGACGACGACATCTCCGGCACCCTCGCCTTCGCCCGCGTCGTCCTCGACAACCCGGGCCGGACGATCACAGCGGCCGACGTCGGCGACACCTGGCTCAACTACGTCATCGAGGACCGCACCATCCTGTGGTGGGGCGGCATGGGACGGTCCACCGAGCACACCGCGTTCCTCAACCTGCGCCGCGGCATACCGGCCCCACGCAGCGGATCCGTCGCCCTCAACGGCCGCACCCTCGCCGAGCAGATCGGCGCCCAGATCTTCAGCGACGCCTTCGGCCTGATGTGCCCCGGCGACCCCGACCGCGCCGTCGCCCTGACCAGGTCCGCCGCGTCGGTCAGCCACGACGGCGACGCGCTGGAGTCGGCCGGACTGCTCGCCGCCCTGCGCGCGTCGGCCTTCGACGAGCCCGACCTGGACCGCCTGCTCGACGCCGGCAGCGGCTTCGTACGCTCCCCGGCCGTGCGCACCCTGCTGGACGAGGTCCGCGCCAACTGCTCCGCCGACCGCGACTGGCGCGACATCCGCGACTGGGTGGACCGGCACTACGGGTACGCCCGCTACCCCGGCCCCTGCCACGCGCTGTCCAACCTGGCGATGTCGCTCGGCGCGCTCCTCGGCGCCGGGGACAGCTTCTCCGCCTCGGTCATGATCGCCTCGTCTGTCGGCTTCGACACCGACAGCAACGCCGGGACTGTGGGCTGCCTCAACGGCGTGCGCCTCGGTCTCGACGCGGTCGGCGAGGACCCCGGCCTGAGAACCCCGGTGGCCGACCGCCTGCTCGTGGTCACCGCCGACGGAGGGGAGTGCGTCAGCGACGCCACGCGCGAGGCCGACCGGATCCTCGCCTCCACCGCCGTCCTCGCCGGAGGCGAACTCCCGCCGCCCCGGCCCCGCTTCACCTTCGCCTACCGCGGCTCGGTCCAGGGCTTCACCGCCTGCCCGTACCACACGGGCGCCGACGTCCAGGGGACCGCGAACGGTCTGCGCGTCCTGCTCGGCGGCTCTCCGGACACGGTCACGGGGCACGTGTCCACACCCACCTTCCTCGACCCCGCCGAGACCAGCGGCAACTTCTCCACTCTCGCCAGCCCCACGCTCTACCCCGGTCAGACGCTGACCGCCCGCCTGTCCGCCGCTCGTGCCGGCCCGCGCGTCCGCCCCTACGTCCTGTACGCCGACGCGGGAGGGATCAGGACCGTCCTCGGCGAAGCACACCTGCTCGCCCCCGCCCCTCGTACGGTCACCTGGCAGGTTCCTCCCTCCGGCGGCCTGGTCCCTTTCCGGGTCGGGTTCGCCTTCACCGCGGAGGGCTCCGGTACGGAAGCGTTCCTGCACGAACTGGACTGGCGCGGCGCTCCGGAGCACTTCGAGCAGAGCGGTGTCCTGCTCTCCTCGATCTGGGACACCAGGCCCCCGGCGCTCGCACCCTGGGTGAGCTCGGCGAAGAACTTCGAGGCCGACTTCGCCGTCACCTACTCCGTCTCCCACCCGGACGCCCTCGGCGTGGTCACCACCGGCACCCGGGAGTGGACCGACTACGCCGTGGCCAGCCGACTCACCCTCTCCCTGCACGAGACCGCGGGCCTGGTGGCCCGCAGCAGGGGCCACCGCCGCTTCTACGCGGGGGTCTTCACCGGCAAAGACCGCCTGCGCCTGCTGCACCAGCACGACGGCAGACGCCACGTCCTGGCCGAGACCGCGTTCCCCTACGAGCTGGACCGCCCGTACGCGGTCGAACTGCGCTGCCGTGGCAGGGATCTCGCGCTGTCCGTCGATGGCAGGACCCGGCTCACCGCCACCGCCGCCGACGACCTCGGCGGCTCCGCCGGCTTCGTCGTCGAGCGCGGCGCCGTCGCGGCCGACGGCGTACGGGTCTCACGGCTCGCCGCGCCCCGTGCAGGCGGGACGGCGCGGGCGACCACCCGCGAAAGACGCATATGAACAAACAAGGAAGGCACCATCGATGAGCACTCCCCCCACGATCGGCAAGTGGCTGAGCCTCAGCCTGAACACCAAGCCCGCCGACGGCTTCGCCGCCCCTGTGGGCTTCACCGATCTCACTCCGCGGCTCAGGGACGCCGTCCCGCCGCAGCTGGGCGACGGGACGCTCACGGTCTACATCCCGCACACCACGTGCACGCTGATCCTCAACTCAGGCGTCGACGGCACCACGCTCCACGACATCCGGCTGTTCATCGAGGGACAGATACCCGTGAACCGCCCCTTCGTCCACCTGCACGACGGACCGCAGGACGCGGCCGCGCACGTGCGGTGCGTGTTCGGCGCCCAGTCACTGACCCTGCCGGTCATCGAAGGGGAACTGGGGATCGGCCACAGCCAGGGCGTCTACCTCCTGGAGCTGGACGGGCCGCGCGACCGCACCGTCCAGTACGCCTTCTCCCGGTTCTCCCAGTGACCCTGGTCGGCGTCCACGCGGGCCTGTCGGTCGATCATCTGGTCACCGAGCCCGTCGGGGCACGGTTCTCGTGCCCCGGCGGGCCGGCGCTGTTCGCGGCACTCGGCGCACGGCTCGTCGCCGGCACCCACGTCCGCGTGAGCTGCCCACTTCCCGAGGACGACCACCGATTCGCGCGGATCTTCGACGGCTTCGGCATCGACCGGATCCACTGCCACCAGGTGCCCACCGTCCCGAGGCTCTGGATCCTGAACTCCGCCCGCGGACGGCGCATCGTCACCCAGGACACCACAGCGGGTACCGAACTCGAAACCCCGGATCAGCGGCCCGAGCCGCAGGACCGTCCTCCCGCGCCGACGGCCGGTTTCGAGGACGGCCTCGACGGGCTGGTGGCCTCGTCCCCCACCGAGCGGCCCGCGGCAAATCCGGACACCCGGGTCGGCCTCGACCCGCACCAGGTCCTGGTCGCCGACCAGGGCCTTGAGTATCTGCGCCGCGTGGTCTCGGCAACGACCGTACTGCTCCCCAGCCGGGTCCAGCTGGCCCTATTGGACGTGGACCCGCGCCGAGCCGCCAGGTCACTGGCGGCCGGCCTGGGTCTGCCGGTGGTCGCCCGCCTCGACGCCGAGGGCAGCTACGTCGTCGCCGACGACGGCATCTGGTCCGTACGCGACCGGGCGGTCACCGTCGTCGAGACCACCGGCGCCGGGGACGCCTGCGCGGCCGCCGTGGTGGCCGCCCTCAGCGCCGGCGCCGACCCGGTCGAGGCCGCCATGTTCGGCACCAGCGTCGCGCGTTTCGCCCTCGCCGGCTGGGGCCACGAGGCACTCGCCGCGGCGACCCCCCTCGCGCGCCCCCTCCCGGACATCACCACCCGCAAGGAGAACTAGGACCATGCCCGCCGCACCCGAACCCGCTCCCACGTCCGCCTCAGCTTCGGCGAGTGCCGCGCTGCGTGCCGCACTGCTCGACGTTCCCCCGGTGACCGTCGACAGCGTCCCCGACCTGGGGCGCGCGGTCTTCGTCGGCTCGGGGGACTCCCTGGCCTCGGGACTGATCGCCACCGGATTCGGCCACCGTGCCCTGTCCGCGGGCGATGTCACCTGGAGCGGGGCCCTGCCCGCCGCCTGCGACACCCTCGTGGGCATCTCGCACTCCGGAACCTCCGGCGCCACCGTCAGGGCCCTGCGCATGGCTCGGGACGCCGGACTGAAGACCGTCGCCATCACCTCACAGGCGTCCTCACCGCTGGCGGACACCGCCGACGAGGTCCAGCTGGTGCCCACGCTGCGGGTGGCGGAGGAGGTCCCCTGCGCCGGACACGTCATGCTCGCCCAAGGGGTGGCCGCCGTGTGCGGAGTTGACACCGCACCGTTCAACCAGGCCCTCGCGCAGAGCCTGGACGGCGTACGCGCGACGGTGGACGCCCACGTGCGAGGTCTGCCCGAGGCCGCGCCGGCCGCCGTGTCCGTCCTGTCTCTCCCGGAACTGCGTAGCGGCGCCGACTTCTGGGTCCTGAAGCTGATCGAGGCCTGCGGCCTGGCGGTGCGCAACGTGCCCCTGGAGGAGAGCGGGCACGTCGACTACTTCATCGGGCCCCAGGTGCACCTGACCCTCCAACTCATGGGCCAGCACGGCCGGTCACGATTCGACCGTCTGGCCGATGCCCTGCGTACCACCGGCCAGACCGTCCGTCAGGTCGACACCCGCGACCTGACGGACCCCGGCGCACCGGACGCCGCCGTCCTGCGTGACCTCGCGACAGCGGTGGCAGGGACCTGGTTCGCCCACGGTGCGGCGCTGCGGTGGGGCCGTCCGCCCTTCCGCGGGGGAGCGGTGAACATGGACGCCCGGCACATCAAACTCGATTCCTGACGCGAGCGACGCCCCCTTCGCGCGAACTGACGTTGCCCCGACGCCAGCGATAGGTGATAACTTTGAGACCAATTGTGTGGCGCGGCGTGGTGGGCGGCGCGCGAAGCGTGAGGGGAGTCTGACCGTGTCCGTCGTCGATGGCGCGACGACCGGCCGGGGGCGCATGTCCGTGCACCCGGTGGATCGAAAGTCACCTTTGCCGGCCTGGGCCCAGGTACAGCGCGATCTGCGTCGGCAGATCGGCCAGGAACTCCAGACGGGCTACCGGCTGCCGACCGAGCGTGAGCTCTCCGAGCTCTACGGCGTCAGCCGCATCACCATCCGCCAGGCACTCAGCGCCCTGGCCGCCGATGGTTACGTCGAGCGCCGGCAGGGCGCCGGCACCTTCGTCGCGGACATCCCGGAACCGGTCCAGCACGACTTCGCGCTCACCACCCCATGGCGCGACCGCTTTCACGCCGCCGGCCAGACCGCGAAGTCCATCCACCTGCGCGACGCCCCCACCGAGCCCGAGCCCCATGAGCTGACCAAGCTCATCACCCCGGAGGAAGCCTCCGCCGAGCGGCTCCACCTCAAACGGCTCCACGTGGTCAACGACCGCGCGATCGGACTCACGGACTCCTGGGTCCCCGAGCCCATGGCGCCCGGGCTGTCCGATCAGGTCCTCATCGACGGCTCCCTCTCCAGGACCCTTCGCGAGGTCTTCGAGCGCACCCCCTCCGACACCAACCACTACCTCGAAGTCGGCGCGGCCAACTCGCGCGAGGCCCACCTGCTCAACACGACCCTCGAAGCGCCGCTGTTCGTGGTGTGGTCGGTGGCCCGCCTCAAGGACGGCAGCCTGCTGGAGACGACACGGACCGTGTGGCTCGGCAGCAGGGTGCGCTTCCACTACACGTCGGCTTTCCCCGGCTCGTGACGCCGGGAGCCCCGATCGACCCGGTGGCCGGGTCCGGCCACCGGGGCCGCCACTGCGGCCTGGTCACACGGGCACCCTCACCGAACCCGAGCCCGGCCTGTTCGCTCGGCCCTGCCCTTGACCGTCCAGTCGCCCCGCCGACCAGGGCTCCTGACCCAGGCCCAACCCGAAACGGACATCCGCTCACATCCCGCGCTCTCAGTTCCTCATGCCCGGCGGTGGTCAACGCGTCGTCCCGCTCGCCGCGGTCGACCTCGGCCAGGCGGACCCAGCCGCGCGGAACTCGTGTCCGTGCGTGCGGCTTCGGACGGCTCAGATCTCCTGGGGCTTGTAGGAGCTGGGGTCGCGCAGGATGACGCGGCGCAGGAGGTCGACGGTCTTCGTGACGCCCTCGACGGGGGCCACAAGAACGTCCTCGTGCTCGATGCTCAGGACGTCGTCGTATCCGGCTCGGCGCAGGGCGAGGCAGAAAGCGCGCCAGAACGCGTCGTCGTGGCCGTAGCCGAGGGTGACGTAGTTCCAGGAGCGTTCCTTGGCGGCCATGACCGGCAGCGTCTCCAGCCTGCTGGTCAGCGCCTGCCGGGAGGGTTCCAGCCGGGTGTCCTTGGCGTGCACGTGGTAGATCGCCTCGCCCAGGGCCTCGATGGCGGCCAGCGGGTCGGCTCCCATCCACATCAGGTGACTGGGGTCGAAGTTGGCCCCGACCACGGGCCCTACCTCCTCGCGCAGGCGCAGGAGGGTGGGGACGTTGTAGACCGCCTGGTGGGCGTGCATCTCCAGAGCGAGCTTGGGTACGCCACGGTCGCGGGAGTGGGCGACGAGGTCTCGCCAGTACGGGAGTACGACCTCGGTCCATTGCCAGTCGAGGATCTGTGTGGTCTCCGGCGGCCAGGAGACCGTGATCCAGTTGGGGTTGGCGTCGCCCGGCCCGCCCGGCAGCCCGGACATCATCACCACGCGGTCGACGCCGAGGAGCGGGGCGAGGGCGATCGTCCTGCGCGCGACCTGGTCGTGCTCGCGGCCGCTGGGCCCGGGGTGGAGGGGGTTGCCCGAGCAGGTGAGGGCGCTGATCGTGAGCCCTCGGTCGGCGACCTTGGCCAGCAGTTCGCGGCGCGCGCCGTCGCTGTCGAGAAGCCGGCCGATGTCGATGTGCGGGGCCGTGGACCAGGCGCCGGTGGCGAACTCCACGTGATCCAGGCCGAGTTCGGCGGCCAGGTCAAGGGTCTCGTCGAGCGTGAGCTGCCCGACGCTGTCGGTGTTCAGACCGATCTTCATGATGCGTCCCGTCTGCGGTGTGATCGGGCGGGGAGCGGTCGATCCCCGCTGGTTCGGTGTGCCGGCGGTGGGGGTCAGATGTAGAGGGCGGGGCGGTCGGCCAGTTCCACCTCGACGCGGCGGCCCTCGGTCTGGGCGCGGATGCCCGCCTCGCAGACCGCGGCCACGGCGTAGCCGTCCCAGGCGCTGGGGCCGGTGACCTCGCCGCGCCGGGTGGCGTCGACCCATGCCTGGACCTCGCGGTCGTACGCTTCCTCGAACCGCTCGACGAAGCCGGGGGCGACCGTGCCGCCCCAGCGTCCGCCGGTGGTGACGAGCATGTCGTGCCGGTCGCCGATGCGGGCGGTGCCGTGCTCGCACACCGCCTCGGCCTGGACCTGGTAGCCGTAGCGGGCGTTGACGTAGATCTCGACGTCGACCAGGGCGCCGCCGTCGGTCTCGAAGACGACGAACTGGGGATCGGCGAGTCCTTCGGGCGCGTTGCCCGAGGGCCGCGGCCGCATGACGGTGACGGAGATGATCTCCTGGCCGAGCAGCCAGCGGGTGATGTCCATCTCGTGGGTGACGGAGTCGTTGATGAGCATGGCGCTGGTGAAGTCCGGCGGGCAGGACGGGTTGCGGTGCGTGTTGTGCAGCATCAGCGGCCGTCCGAGTTCCCCGCTGTCCAGCAGAGCTTTGAGTTTGAGGTACTCGTGGTCGTAGCGGCGCATGAAGCCCACCTGCACGCGGCGATGCCCGAGGCGTTGCTCGGCCTCCAGCACACGTAGGGCGGAGGCGGCGTCGGGGGTGAGGGGCTTCTCGCACAGGACGGGCAGATCGTACTCGAACGCGGTGAGCAGGGCCGCCTCGTGGGCGACGCCCGGGGATGCGAGCACTACGGCGTCGACGTCGGGTGAGGTCATCGCTTCGGCGACGTCGCCGTAGGCCGCGCATCCGTCGATGTCGGCGGCGACCGTCTTGGCGCGATCGATGTCGACGTCGACGACCGCGGCCACATGGGCGCCGCTGGTCACCTCGCTGATCCGGCGCACGTGGTCGGCTCCCATGCGACCGGCGCCGATCACGGCGACTCCAAGGGAGGTGTGGTGGGTCATGTGGTTCCTTGCCTTGGGGGGTGGGGGCGGCGGTGACGGCCAGCCGCAGGCCGGCCGAACCCGGATGGGTCCGGCCATGACCCGAGTCGTACGCGTCACCGTGTTCCCTTGGCCGCGAACGTGGCGACGGTTGCGACGTTGGACTTGTCGACGAAGGCCGGGCCGGTCAGCACGGGCGCCACGCCGCCGCCGCTGTAGTTGCCGTTGTTCTTGTAGAGCCAGAGGGAGTCGACCGCCAGGTAGCCCTGCAGGTAGGGCTGCTGGTCGACGGCGAACTGGATGTTGCCGTCCTGGATCGCCTTCACGAGTTCCTTGTTGAGGTCGAAGGTGGCGACCTTGGCCTTGCTGCCGCCGTCGGACACCGCCTGCGTGGCGGTCAGCGCGACCGGGGCGGCGAGGGTGACGACGTAGTCGATGGAAGGGTCCTGCTTGAGCTTGGCGGTGATGGTCGACTTCACGGACGGCATGTCGGCGCCGTTGACGAACAGGTTTTCCGTCGTGCCCGAGAAGCCCTTCTTGACGCCCGCGCAGCGTGCCTCGAGGGCGACCTGGCCCTGCTCCTGAATGACACAGGCGACCTTCTTGGCACCGAGGGAACTCAGCTTCTTCCCGACCGCCTCGCCTGCGACGGTCTCGTCCTGGCCGAAGTACTCGAGCAGTCCCTGCTTGTTCCAGTCGTCCACACCGGAGTTGAAGCCGACCACGGGTATGCCGGCCTGCACCGCCTTGGCCACGGTGCCCTTCATGGCGTCGGGCTTGGCGAGTGTGACGGCGATTCCGTCGACCTTCTGGTCGATCGCGTTCTGCACCAGGTTGGCCTGGTTGCCCCCGTTCGGGTCGGAGGAGTAGACCAGCTTGATGTTGTCCTTCGCAGCCGCCGCCTGGGCGCCCTTGCGGATGGTGTCCCAGAACGTGTCGCCGGGGACGGCGTGGGTGATCATCGCGATGGTCATGCGGGGCGTGGTGGCCTTGCCTGCGGAGACGCCACCGGCGCTTTCCTCCGACTTCTTGCCGCCCGAGCTGCTGGAGCAGCCGGCGAGTGCCAGGGCTGTAGTGGCGGTCATGGCCACCAGGACGCTGAATCTGCGGGAGCGGGAGGAGAGCGAGCGGTTCATTTCGGCACCTCACTGTGCTGACTTGCGGGAAGGGGTGATCCAGCGGCGGGACGCGACGCATCCAGTTGCGGGTCGGGCGGGGAGCTGTTGGGTGGCCGGCTGTGCGGCTCGGGATGGGGATCAGACGGTGAACGCGGCGCGGAACCGCTCCATGGCGGTGTGACTGTCGCCGGAGGGCCATGCCTCCAGGGCGACCGTGCCGTCGTAGCCGAGGTCGGTAAGGGCGCGGGCGATGGCCGGATAGTTGATCTCTCCGGTGCCGGGTTCGCAGCGGCCGGGCACGTCGGCGACCTGTATCTCTCCGATCAGGCTTGCGCCGTGCGCGCGGCGGATCAGCTCGATGAGGTTTCCCTCGCCGATCTGGGCGTGGTAGAGGTCCAGATTCATTCGCAGACCGGGCCGATCAACTGCCGCGACCAGGGAGAAGGTGTCGGCGGCCGTGGCGAACGGGACGCCGGGGTGGTCGACGGCGGTGTTGAGGTTCTCCAGGGTGAAGGTGACGCCCGCGCTTTCGCCCAGTTCGGCCAGGCGGGTGAGCGTGCGGTGCGCGGTGATCCACATTTCGCCGGTGACCTCGCCGGTCACCGGCACCACGGGCAGGCCCTCGCCGTCCAGGCCGGTGCCGTGCAGGTTGAGCCGGGGGCGGCCGAGATGCTCGGCGGCCTTGATGGACTCCTCGGCTGTGCGCAGGAGTTCGGCTGCGCCGTCAGGGTCGGTCAGGGTGCCGCGGATGTAGCCGGTCATCGAGGAGAACTCGGCGGGGGTCTGGGCCAGCGCGTTCAGGTCGTGCCGGGTCCAGTCCCAGATCTCCACCTGGAAGCCGGCCTCGTGGATGCGCCGGGCCCGTTCCTCGATCGGCAGGTCCCGGAAGACCATCTCGGCACAGACCGCCAACGTGTACATTCCAGCTCCAGACTTATAACGTTCTAAGAAGACAGGAGCAGTACGCCAGGCGCCGGGCGGCCTGTCAAGGGTTTGTGCGGACATTTGATTCATAACGTTGTAACAACGTCGACCAGTGCGTTCCCTGTTCGGCTCGGTCTACGATCACCTCGGAGAAGACCCTCGATCAGGAAGGCCGACGGTGCCATCGCGCTCTGCCGTCCCGGACGGAAAGCGGCCGACGCTCAGCGACCTCGCGGCGCGGGCAGGTGTCTCCGTGCCGCTTGCTTCCATGGTCATGCGCGGCGCCAAGGGGCCCAGCGCGGCAAGTCGCGAGCGTGTACAACGGGCCGCGCAGGAGATCGGCTACCGGCCGGACAGCAGGGCACGCCTCCTGCGCAGCAGCCGCTCGCACCTGGTGGGAGTGCAGTTCGACCTGCGACAGCCCTTCCACGCCGACATGGTTGAGGCGCTCTACGCCGCGGCGGGGACGGCCGGCTACCAGATCGCGCTCAGCGCCGTCGCCGCGAACCGCAGCGAACAGGAGGCGGTGGAGACGCTGCTCGCCGACCGCTGCGAGGCACTGATCCTGCTCAGCCCCCATGCCCCGGCGGCCCGGCTGGCAGAATTCGCGGCGCAACTGCCGGTCGTGTCCGTGGCCCGCCGACTGCGTCCGCTCGCCGACGGCGTCGACGTCGTCCGCGCGGCCGACGACGAGGGCGCCCGCCAAGCGGTCGACCACCTCGTGGCACTCGGCCATCGCGACATCGTCCACATCGACGGGGGCAGGGCGCCGGGCGCGACCGACCGGCGCCGCGGCTACAAGTCGGCCATGAAGCACCACGGCCTCACCGACCGCATCCGCCTCGTGCCGGGCGGGCTGACCGAGGACCACGGCGCAGTAGCCGCACGACGACTCCTCGCCGAGGCCACCCGCCCCACCGCCGTCCTCGCCTTCAACGACCATTGCGCAATCGGCGTCCTAGACACCTTCCTGCGCGCCCGTATCCCTGTGCCCGACGAGATCTCGGTCGTCGGCTTCGACGACAGCCACCTCGCCCGCCTCGCCCACGTCCAACTCACCACGGTCGGGCAAGAAGCCCGCCAGCTGGCGCGCCGGGCCGTGAGCCGGGTCGTCGCCCGGCTGGAGGGTGGGGCGACGGACGACGAACGAGAAGTCGTCGTCACACCACACCTCGTCATACGAAGCACCACCAGGGCACCTTGCCGACCCTGAACCGCGCTGCTCCAGGTCGCGGCTCGATCTGGTCGAAGTTCCACCGCGCCCCATGGGACCACCCGCGGCTGCCCGCCGGAGTCGGCGCGGTGGCTGGGTTCGATGGGACGACGCCGACGCGGGTGATCCTCCTGTAGTCGCTCGGGGTGGCGACCTCGGGGCCGTGGACATCGGCCAGTCGCCTCGCCACCCGGAGCGCCTCCAGGCCGTCAGTGGTGTGGGAGGACCACTTGCCCGGCACCAGAGCCCGGCGAGCCGGGTCCGCCGCTGCCCGTCACGCCCGGGAACCACCATGACGCAGGAGATTCGGCCGCGAGGTAGTGGGCGGCCTCGTGTTCGGCTGGGGTGATGTGGCCGAGTTCGCCGTGGAGGCGGCGCTGGTTGAACCAGCCGATGTACTCGGCGACCGCGACGTCATCTGCGCGGCGTCCGCCTCTCCCGCTCCACGTTCACCGGCATTCCCAACCTCGACAGCATCGCCTACACCGACGCACTGGCCTTCCGACGGGTCTTTATCAACGGCCAAGAGGTGTACCCCTGATCGACGCGCGGACGAGGAGTGTCAGCCGACGTGGACCGCGGCGACGCCTTCGGGGGGCAGGGTGAGGGTGAACCGGGCGACACCGGCCCCGCGGTCGGACTTGAGCTCCAGGGGCCGGTCCTCGACCTCGCTCGCCTTCTCGATGTCGTGCAGCTGCCGGCGGGTCGGATACTCCGGCGAGCCGAGCTCCACCCACTCCCGGTAGGGGTTGGTGTGGTCCTCGTCGATCCGCCGGACTCGTGCCCGGGCCCCGGCCCGCACGCCGCGCAGGGTGACGGTGAGGGTCGCGGGCCGCGCCGGGACGGGGGCGCTGCCGTCGCCGGTGGCGAGGGCGTGGTTGTACAGCAGGACGTCGACACCGCCGCGCACGCTGCCGGTGACCGCGAGCCCGCCCACCGTGTCCGGGGCGCCGGCCAGGGTCAGTGGCACGCGGTGCTCGCCCACCGTGTGCAGGATCTGCAGCAGGCGGTAGGCGGGCTTCTTGACGCCGTGGATGTTCCGCAGCCCGAACCCACCGTGGAACGGCTTGTCGGCCTGACCCATCTCCTCGTAGATGTCGGTGAACGACCAGTAGGCCAGCGCGTCGACGACCCCGACGGTCTCGGTGATCGTGCGCAGGAAGCTCGCCGCCGCGTCGGACCGGTCCAGGATGGGGTTTCCGATGTCGGAGGTGACGTTGGTCTCGGAGATGTAGAGCGGAAGGCCGGACGGTGTGTCGGCGCGGTTCTGCTTGAAGAACGACGCCGGGCCCTGGGACCCCGTTCCCGTGTCGCTCTCGTAGCCGTGGGCGCTGCCGAAGTCGACCGGGACATCCTTGGCGGTGGCCCACTGCATGAACTCCCGGTAGTACCGCACACCCGGCGAACGGGGCGGCCCGAAGCTCAGCTGTCCGGCCGAGGTGGCCGGGCCACCGACCCGCAGGCTCGCGTCGACGTTCTTGATGGCCTCCGCGGCGTACTGGTAGAGCCTGAAATAGGCTTGCTGGTCCCCGTTGAAGAAAACGGACAGGTTCGGCTCGTTCCACACCTCGAACGGCCACTTGCGGACCTCACGGAGGCCGTACCGGTCCACCATGTGCCGCGCGAAGTCGCCGACGACCTTGCCCCAGAGTGCGTAGTCTTTCGGCTCCATCTGGTTGAAGTCGTACAGCATGAGGCTGAACGGCGGGGCGGACGCCTGAAGACTGGCAGGCATGCTGCTCAGTTCGACGAACGGGTGCATGCCGCGATCCACGAGAGCGTCGTAGATCTGGTCGATGTTGAAGAACGAGTAGTCGTCGTTCGAGAACGCCGGATTCCTCGGCCGTCCGTTCACGGTCGGGGAGTAGGTGCTCATCGAAGTGTTGAGGGCACCGTGGAAGCGGAGTGACTCGAAGCCCAGTTCGTCGTGGCAGTCGAACAGCTGGTCCTGATAGTCGCGTCTCAGCGCCTGCTTGGCCCAGTCACCGCTGACGACGCGCTCCCACACGTGAGGGAACGGCGACGTCGGCCGTGTGAGGTCCACGGCGGCCGAAGCGGCGGTGGACGAGGTGTCGGCAGCCGCCGCGGGGCCGGCGTCGAGCAGTTCCGAGCCCAGGGCCGTACCGGCCGCGGCCGCACCGGTGAGGAGGATCTGGCGCCGCGTGGGCCCAGTTGAGCGGGCGTGGGGTTCGGGCATGGCTCTCCTCGACGTGCACGGGGGAACGGACAGGCGGGCTCGCGCTGTTCACCGGGTCTTCGGCGGCGCGTGATCACCCGGAGGAAAAGTAGACGTCTCCCCGGGGCTCCGATACAACGAGTCGACC
Source organism: Streptomyces sp. NPDC006332 (assembly GCF_040612855.1). NCBI lineage: Bacteria > Bacillati > Actinomycetota > Actinomycetes > Kitasatosporales > Streptomycetaceae > Streptomyces > Streptomyces sp. NPDC006332. The sequence goes on along the minus strand of NZ_JBEXRA010000003.1, from coordinate 124,338 downwards.
ATTGCGGTTCGGATTAATATTCGCGGAATCGGCTGTAAAGCCATACGGTGCGACCGTGACGGTGAATCACGGCCCGGCGGGCCCACGCGGTGCCGAGCGGAGTGTCGTAGAGCTGCTCGGCCGGCACGAGGCTCTCACCCGCTCCCAGCTCGCCCGGCTCGCACAACTGCCGCTCTCCACGGTCGCCGGGGCAACGGCCCGGCTTCTGGCGCGCGGACTGCTTCAGGAGGCACCCGGCCCCGCGGCAAAGGAGGCGCGCGGGCCAGGCCGCCCCGCCGCCAGGCTACGGCTGGCCAGGCACGCCTCCCTCGTCGGCGCGGTCGTCATCACGCACCGCGTCGCCCGCGCCGGGCTCGTGTCCGCCGAAGGCCAGGTGCTCGGGCGGGTCGAGACGCCGTACGACTGGATGCAGTGCTCCGACATCGTCGCCGAATCCGTCCGGTTGCTGGCCAGAGCCCGCGACGACGCACGCAGTACGGCGCCCATGAGTGGCGTGGTGCTCGGTCTGCCGGTGCCCTACCGGCAGGGAGCCGGACTGTCGATGCTCGCGTCGGCATCCGATCCGGTGCCTGCGGACCGCCCGCCCATGTCCGCGTGGCTGTTCAGGGATGTGGCACCGGATCTGACCAGGGCCTTCGGCGTACCCGCGAGCGTCGACAACGTGTGCAACCTCGCTGCCCTCGGCGAGCTGGCGTTCGGCGCGGCACGAGGGCGTCGGCACGTGATCCACCTGCATCTGGTCACCGGAATGGGCGCGGGGCTCATCGTCAACGGGCAGCTCGTGCGCGGAGCGAACGGCCTGGCCGGCGAACTGTCCCATCTCCACGTCGACTCCGCCGGCCCCATGTGCCGCTGCGGTGCCCGCGGATGCCTCGGTGTGGTCGCCACCACCGATCACCTCCTCGAAGCCGCCCGCCCGCTGTTCGGCCCCGACGTGAGCGTCTACGACGTCCTCGGGCTCGCCGCACAGGGCGAGGCGACCGTCCGCCGTGTCCTTGACGACTTCGGCCGCCTCGTCGGAAGTCACCTCGCCCCCGCCTGCGTGATGCTCAACCCCGAGATGATCGTCGTGGACGGCACGCTCGGACCCGCCGCCGCTCCCGTCATCGAGGGTCTCCACGACGGGCTGCGCAGACACATGCCCGCCGGCGCCTACCGCGCGCTGACCCTCACCCTCGGCCGGCTCGCCGACGACGCCGAGCTCCTCGGAGCCGCGCACCTGGCACGAACCACGAATGCGGCCGCCCGGGGGCTCATGCTCCCGTAGCGCCGGCCCCCAGCGGGAAGTGGCACAGGCTCAGGCCGGCGGGCGACCCGGGTCGCGAAGGCCGTGTTCGATGACCTTGCCCAGTTACATCACCGTCACCCGGTCGGAGATGTATGTGACCACGGACAGGTCATGGGAGATGAAGGCGTAGGAGACGCCGAGCCGCACCGCAGCTCGGAGAGCACATTGAGCACTTGGGCCTGCACCGACAGGTTCAGCGCGGACACGGGCTCGTCGCACACGATGAGGTCGGGATCGAGCGCCGGCGCGCGGGCGATGCCGATGCGCTGCCGCCGCCCGCCGGACAACTCGTTCGGGTAGCGATGGGCGTCGCGCTCCCGCAGTCCGACGAGGGACAGCAACTCACGGACCCGTCGGTCCCGTTCCTTTGCCGTGGGCACGATGTCGCGGGTGTGCGCCACGGCTCGCCGATGAGGTCGGCCGCTGACATCCGGGCGTTGAGCGAGGCGAATGGGTCCTGGAACACCATCTGCACCTGACTCCGGCGGCAGTTCCATCAACGAGTGGCTGTGACCCGCGGCTGTCACGTGGTGGGATCCACGTTCCACGCCACGGGCAGATCGCCGCCGCAGAAGACGCAGACGAAGTCGTCCTCACGCACGATGTTGTGCTCCTGGCAGTCGGGGCACCGCCGGAACACCACCTCGTGGGTGAAGCTGGAAGGCCGCCGGAGTCCTACGGCGTCCAGAGCGCGGGCGACCTCCACCCAGGAGCTGACGTCCGGGCAGTATCCGGTGGGCTGGTTGCTGACCTCACTCACGGTCCACCGGTCTGCCTCACGCATGAAGCTGATCTCGCCGGCACTCAGAACCCTGTCTCCGCCGGCACAAGCCACATGCTCGCTTCGCCGCGGCGCCAGCCGAAGCACACCGTCCATACCGACCACGAAGGTGAACGGTTCGGCCAGCTCCGTCGCCGATTGCTCCACGATCCAGCCACCGAAGTCACCTGCCGAGCCGATCCGACGCCCACCGTCACCAGGCCGGACCGCAGCCTTCAGCTCGACCGGTCCGACATATCGATAGCTCCGCCCCCGCCCGGCCACGCCAGCCAACCTAGAGCACGACACATGCCCTAGTTGAGGTGGTCGGCGACCATGGTGGCGAATTCGTCCGGGGTGGCCAGGCGGACACCGAGCTCCTCGGCCTTGGCTCGCTTTGATCCCGCGCCGTCTCCGGCGACGACGAGCGTGGTCTTCTTGGAGACGCTGGACGAGGAGCGGCCGCCGGCTCGTTCGATGAGCTCGTTCACCTGGTTGCGGCTGAGCTTCTCCAGCGGGCCGGTCATCGCGCCGGTGACGACCACTGTCATCCCGGCCAGCGGTCCGCCCGCACGCTCGGTGTTCTCGTCGTGGTCGCCGGCGTCGCCGTCGGACGAGGCGGGCGGGGTGGCTCCGGGCTCGGTCAGGTTCACCCCGGCGGCGGCGAGTTTGTCGATGAGCGGGGCGAGTTCGGCGAGTTCGGCGACGATCGAGGGGGCCTTCTCGGTGCCGATGCCCTCGACCCGCTGCATCGCTTCCGCGTCCGCGGCGCGGATGTTGTCCATGGTGGCGAAGTGCCGGGCGATCCGACGGGACATGGAGCGTCCGGTGCCGCGCACCCCGAGCGCGCACAGCACCCGCGAGAGCGGCTGGCCCTTGGCCGCGGCGAGGGCGGCGAGGAGGTTGTCGGTGCTGGTTGCGCCCATCCGTTCCAGGCCCAGGAGTTGTTCGCGGCTGAGGGTGAACAGGTCGGCGAGGTCGGTGACGAGGCCGGCGTCGACGAGCTGGACGACGCGGGTGTGGCCCAGTCCTTCGATGTCGAGCTGGTCGCGGCCGGCGGCGTAGGACAGGGCGGCGACCAGGTGGCAGTTGCGTCCGTTTTCGCAGCGCCAGCGCTGCTCGCTTGTGTCGATGCCGGACCCGCAGCGCGGGCACACACCGGGGAAGGCGATGGGCTGTTCGTCGCCGGTGCGCAGGTGGGCGACGGGGGCTTCGATGCGAGGGATGACGTCGCCGGCCCGGTGAACCATGACGTGGTCGCCCAGGCGCAGGTCGCGGCGGGTGATGTCGGCCGGGTTGTGGAGGGTGGCGTAAGTGATGGTGGCGCCGTCGATCTCGACCGGTTCCAGGACGGCGCGCGGGGCGATGATGCCGGTGCGGCCGACGTTCCACTCCACCTCGAGCAGCCGGGTGATCTTCTCGGCGGCGGGCAGTTTGTAGGCGATCGCCCAGCGCGGGGCCCGCGTCCCTGAGCCGGCGGCCTGCTGGTCGGCGGCCAGGTCGGCCTTGATGACGATGCCGTCGATCCCGAACGGCAGCTCTGCCCGTAGCGCGGCGATCTCCTGCACCCGGGCCAGCACCTGCGCCACAGTGCTGGCGGTGGTGCCGGGCACCGCGGTGGTGGCGGTGGTGTTCACCCCGAACGCGGCGGCCTGCGCCATCAGGTCGCTGTGCGCGAGTTGGCCCAGCCGCGCGGCGAGCTCCGTCTCGGTGCCGGCCAGTGGCAGCAGGCCGTAGCCGAAGAACGTCATCGGTACGGTGTAGGCGCGCTCCCTGGCTCGCAGCGTGCCCGCCGAGGCGCCGCGCGGGTTGGCGAACGGCTGCCCGCCATGCGCGGTGCGCATCTCGTTGGCGTGCTCGAACTGGACGGTCGTCATCAGGACTTCGCCTCGGACTTCCACCGTGACCGGCTCGGCGAGTTCGCCCGGTAGTCCCTCGATGGTGCCGATCGCGTGCGAGACGTCTTCCCCGGCCGTGCCGTCCCCGCGTGTGATCAGCTGTCTCAGGCGGCCGCGGGTGTAGCGGGCGGCGACCGCGAGCCCGTCCAGCTTCGGCTCGACGCTGAACCGCTCGACCTCGTGGCCGATACGCCGGGCCAGGGAGGCGGCCCAGGAGGTGAATTCCTCCGGCGAGAACACGTTGTCCAGGCTCAGCATCGCCACCGTGTGCGGGACATCGCCCTCAACGGCGCCCCCGGCGACCTTCCCGGTCGGCGAGTCGGGCAGCACCTGCTCGGGATGATCGGCCTCCCATGCGGCGATGCCGCGCACCAGCCGGTCGTAGGCGTCGTCGTCCAGTGCCGATGTCCCGCCCTCGTAGTAGGCGGTAGACGCCTTCAGCGCGTCCTCGACCGCCTGCGCGTAGGCGGCGGCATCCGTGATCACTGCGGCAGGTGTTGTCATGCCCGCCATCCTGCCTGCCACCACTGACATTGCCCGATGCATCGAGACTGGGCAGCTGGCTCACACCCGTGCCTGGTGGCGCCGGAGCACACGGCCGAGTTCCGCGAAATTCTGGGCGAAGGCCCGCTGCTGGCACCGGAGCTGAAGGTGGCACTGGAGACCGAACAGGACCGCGCCCGCACTCTCGCCCGCGCCCACCCCGCCTCCCACACCGCGGGCGCGGACCAGTGGCACTCCAGGTGCTCGACGACCTGCAAGGCGATTCACCACCCTGAGCGGGCCGGCGCCAGTTGTCCGACCTGCTGGGCTGATCCTTCGGACGGTCGAAGCCGAGCAAGCCTGCCGAGCCGCGCCGGGATGCGCTCGGGGGCCTCAGGTCCGGGTCCATTCCTGTGGTGGGCGGCTGGGTTCACGGAGTTCCGAGTGAGCAACGGCAGACTCACCTATGACGGCCAAGGCGTCGCGGATGTGGTTCAGTTTCGCGGCCAACGTGGGAGAGACGCGGGAAAGTTCATCCAAATCTGTTTGAGTTTCGAGATATTGGGACCACAGGACACTTCGTCCGTGTTCGAGCAGTTCGACCGCGCGGTCGAGTCGCCCGGTGGTTATGGCACAGGATGCAGCCTTGGTCGCGAGTCCCAACTGCTGGGCTACCGCTTTTTCCTGAGTGGAACGGCTCGTTCCTCTCCATGCGAGAAGGGGCAAAAGGCGTACCGCTGTGCCATAGCCGTGGAGCGCGTCGTCCCACCGACCGTGGGTCGCAGCTTGGCCTCCGAGGTAATGTGCAGCGTCGATACGTGTCAGCGGTCTTGCCGTCGGTGACTCCGCGGCTTTCCGCCATGCGGCGAGGGCCCCCGTCAGGTCGTCGGGATTCTTCTGCGCCGTGAAGCGGCGCAGAAGAGCGATGCCGATATTGGTCTGGAACTGAGCCCAGTCTGCAGACCACTCGGACTCCCCTCGGATTCCTGCCGTGAGGAGTTCCAGTGCCTTCCTCACATCATCCGGATCTCCTCGCCGCTCATATCGCAGGGCGAGCAGGGATCCGAGGCTGCCGAGAACCATCGACCGGCTGTGATGCTGTTGACCCAAGTTCGCCTCGACCGCCCTGGCCCGGTCGATGGCCGTCTCAAGGTCCTTCGGGTCCTGGAGTACGTCAAACCGGGTCATCAGTACGGAGAGGACCCTGAGCTGTCGGGTCGCCCATTTGAAGTGGCCGTCGGGAGTACGGTCCGCGGCCCGAACCGCCCACCGCAGGGCTCGGTCCAGGTCTCCTGGGCTCTTTGTCCTCTCGGACAGCATCAGCAAAGACCGAGCGATGATGTGCACCTGTGCCGTGCTCCATCCCGGGCGCTCTGAAGGCGTGAACGGCTGCGGAGCCTACTGGAACGTCTGTCTGGGACCCGACCAGCCGTGAATCTACGAGTTACTCCCGGGCCCCCGGCGTCCGCCACCGATCGGCTGGCCGCCCAGCGGATTCACCAGGCGGTCAGGGAGGAACTGCCGAAGGTTCGTGCGGCGGCCACGGCCTGGCGCAACGGTGTCGGGGCGCTGCTGGCCGGCCTCGTCGGGTTCGGCCTCCTCAAGGGACGAACCGACGTCGGTCAGTTGGCCTCGCCGTACGACCTGATTGTCGGCGTGGTCCTGCTGTGCTCCCTGCTCACCGGCATTTCAGCCGCCATGCTGATACTCCGCGCTGCGCACGGCCGTCCGGCTTCCGTTCCGTTCCGGTACGAGGGGCAGGACCACGACCCGGGCTCGCCCATGGCCAGTGATCACGCCGAGGCCGCGCGTGCGTCGAAAGTGCTCTCCTGGGGTCTCGTTCTCTGTCTGGTCTGCGTGGCCTTCTTGGTCACGGCGGTGGGTATGACGTGGTACGGCCCGAGCAAGGCCCAACCCCGCATCGAGATCCAGACCCCGGGCGGCAGCCGATGCGGCAAGGCGCTACGGCTGGCGAACGGCCGCCTGACACTCAGGACCGACAGTGGTGAAATCACCGTCAATCTCCAAAAGGCCGAGGCCGTCAAGGCCGTCGACTCCTGCTCACCTCAACACCCCTAAAGCCTGTCCCGCAACCCTCCTGCGCGGCGTCAGACTTCCTTGCGGTCCCGTGCGGTGGCCGGTTCGCGCAACTGTTCGTCGGTAGCCTCACGCCACTCCTCCGCGGCGTCGCGGCTCTCGTCCAGGGCTGGATCGCGACTCCCGTCGGGTGCATAGGCCGGGATCGATCTGCACACAGCGGGACGTGGGCGCAGTACCATGCCCGCTTGGCGCCTACTCGCTCCGCTTCCGTGCCAGTCCGGTGATAGTTGAGCAGTGCCGTCATGACCCGAACTCGAGCGCCTGCGCCGCGAGACCGAACGTCAGCTCAGCCAGGAGCAGTACGCCTGAGCTCTGGCCGAGACGGAGGCGCGGCACGTCAAGGAGAGCGCCTGGCGGAACGTGCGGGGCACACCGCGGATCTGCAGCGCGCTCTTGCCGCGCTCACCCCCGCGCCGGAACAGGCGGCCATCCCCCAGCCCACGGCTCGGCCGCCCCCGTGCCCGGCCCCGCCGCGGCCCCGGCCGCAAGGGGGACGGCATCGCCGGGCGGGCCACGATCAGGAGCAGGGCGAGCGGCGGCGCTGGTGGTCCCGCCGCGGCTGACCCACCGCGCACAGCGCCGGGCAGGCCCTTCCCGTCAACGTCCCTTGCGACATCTCCTGCACGATCTCTTGCGCCTTCCCTTGCGACATCTCTTGCGCGAGCCTTCCGGGCGGCCGCGCGTTGCCGCTGGTCACCACGCCCTTTTTGGGCGTGGACGGGGGGCTGACATCCCCCTGAAGGGTCCCTCAGCCGCCACGATCAGGATGAGGTGGGCGGGGCTGGCAGAGGCCGGCCTGGCGGGAGGATCGGGTGCCCTGGAGGCTGCTGAGTGTCGGCGCCGCCTCCGCGCTGCCCGGCCGTTGGAGCGTCCGGGTGATGGAACAGGGGCAGCGGCAGACGGCGCTGTTGCGCCAGGGAGTTGCGGTGGAGTTGCGGTAGACGTTCCGCAGCCTCATGGCGGGCGCCCCCGTCACCCCTGATCAGGGGTCTATCGGAGCGTGGTCGTGGCGCTGACGTCCCCTCAGAGCGACCCAATGCCCGGCCTGGAAGGAGAAGGGCGGGAGGGAAGCGGGCGCGGTGCGGGGAGCGCTTCGGGGGATCGGGCGCCCCCCTTTGTAGGGGCCACTGTTCTGGACGCGAGATTTCCGTGGGGTGTCGCTGTTCCAGGTGCCTTATTGCATGAGGGGTGACGCTGTCTCAGTTTCGTGAGTTCTGAAGCCGGATTCCCTGCCGGCGGGCGAGACAGACCTGAGCCCAGATCGCCGAGCGTCTACGCTAGGGGGCCGCTCTGCGGGCTCGTAGGCAAAGGTGAGGGGCAAGGGCGGACGGCGCCGTTGGAATGTTCGGGCAGGCTGCCGCCGGTGCGGAGGACCTTAGCGTGCTGGGGGGAAAAGCCGTTCGACAGCGGTTACCACCGCGGCGCGGCGGGCGGCGGTGGTGGGGTCCACGGCGTGTGCGGCGGCTGCCTCGCTGTGTTCGGGCTGTGCCGCCCAGGTCGTGGCGATCTGGTTGACCAGGGCGAGGACGTCGGCCGGGTCCCAGGCGGGGTCGAGCTGTCCAGCCTGCTGCACCCGGCGGAGCTGGTCGATTTTGCGGGCGATCACTGCCTGGTCGGGATCGTCGGCAGCGGCTGTGGTGCCCGGCAGTTCGAGGCGGCCCCAGGTGATCAGGCGGTGGTGGTCCGGACGGGCGACGAAGTAGTCGAACAGGCGGCCCGCGTAGCCAGGCAGGTCGGACGGGTCCATCTGGGTGGCCTCGGCGATGACGACGTACTCCCGTGCGGCGACAGCGGCGTAGAGCGCGTCTTTGCCGCGGAAGTAGGCATAGACGCGTTCTTTGCTGGTTCTGGCGAGCTTGGCGATGCGGTCCACACGGGCCCCGGCGATGCCGTGGCGGGCGAACTCCTCCATGGCAGCGGTGAGGATGCGCTCGCGCGTGGTGTCACCGCCCGCGGCGGTTCCTGCGGGTGCGGTCTGGCCGGAATCGCGGGACTGGGACATAGCCCCAGGATAGAGCACCGAACCGTTTGGTTTGGCATCCGGGCGGTCGGCGCGTAGAGTCAAACAGAACAGTTCGGTTTGGCCTCTGGGGTGAAGCCGGCGAAACACTGAGGGAGTGAACTCATGCAGCACCGCAATCTGGGCTCTCAGGGTCTGCGCGTCTCGGCGCTCGGCCTGGGGATCATGGGCATGTCCATGGGCTACGGCGCCTCGAACGACGACGAGGGCATCGCGACCATCCGTCGCGCCCACGAACTCGGGATCGACTTCTTCGACACCGCCGAGCTGTACGGCGCCGGTACCGGCAGCAACGAGATCCTCCTGGGCAAGGCGGTCAAGGACTTCCGCGACGAGGTGGTCCTCGCCACCAAGTTCGGCTTCGACATGACCGCCCCGCTGCACAGCCCCGGCTACAACAGCCGCCCGGAAAACATCCGCAAGGTCGCTGAGAACAGCCTGCGCTACCTGCAGAGTGACCACATCGACCTCTTCTACCAGCACATCTCCGACCCCGCCGTTCCGGTCGAGGAGGTCGCCGGCGTGGTCGGCGAACTGATCACCGAGGGCAAGGTGAAGTACTTCGGCCTGAGCAACGTCGGCCCCCAGTACATTCGCCGCGCCCACGCCGTCACCCCGGTCTCCGTGCTCCAGTACGAGTACTCGCTCTTCGAGCGGGAGGTGGAGGAGAAGATCCTTCCCGTTCTGCGGGAACTCAGGATCGGCCTGGTGCCCTACTCCCCGCTCGGCCGCGGCTTCCTCGCCGGCCAGATCAAGCCCGCCAGCGAATACCCCGCGGACGACATGCGCAGCTGGGACGAGCGTTGGCAGGGCGAGAACTACACGTACAACGTGCACGCCATCGAACAGCTCAAGAATCTGGCCGACGTCAAGGGCATCACCACCGCCCAGCTCGCGCTGGCCTGGCTGCTCGCCCAGGGCGAGGACGTCGCGCCCATTCCCGGCACCCGCAGCACCAAGCGCCTCGAGGAGAACGCCGGCGCCACCGACGTCCAGCTCTCCGCCGCCGATCTGGCCCGCATCGCTGAGATTCTTCCCCACGGCTCGGCAGGCAGCCGCTACCCCGCTGCGATGCTGTCCAGCTTCACCACAGACTGACCGCGTCGGCACACACGCATGCAACGCCGGTCCCGTCGGCCAAAGGCGGCACGCGGGCCAGTGCCGATGGCAGGGGGTACCGGGCGCGGGAGGGCCCAAGCCTTTACGAGGCGGGAGCTCGAGTGGTACTCGCCGACATCGACCTGCCGACGTTTACTGCCGTCGCCGAGGAACTCGGTGCACTGGGCTTCGTTGCTGAAGAGTTCGGATGCGATGGCAGCCAACGATCGGAGTCGAGTGTCCAGCGGGTGGCGGGCGGACAGAAAGGCTGTCGGGGGGCCACGCGTTCTAGGGTCCGTCTTCAAACGGATCTTGCCCACAGCAGGACTGACGCGAGACTGACCGCTGCTTCGTATGAGGTGGCGGTCTTGTCGTATCTGGTGGCGATACCGCGGAAGCCTTTGAGCCGGTTGAAACAGTGTTCAACGACGTTGCGGCGGCGGTAGATCTGCCGGTCGAATGCCGGTGGTCGGCCTCCGCGACGACCGCGATGGTGACGGTGTCGCCGCCGGTCGGTCTTCTCCGGGATGGTCTGCGCGATGCCTCGTTTGCGCAGGTAGGCGCGGAATCCGCGCGAGCTGTAGGCCTTGTCCGCGATCGCGTGGTCGGGACGGCAACGCGGTCGGCCAACGCCGTTGTGTGGCACGCGAATGCGTTCAAGCAGAGGTTGGGCACAGACACTGTCGTGACGCCGGCCAGGCGTGATCAGGATTGCCAGCGGGCGGCCCTGGCCATCACAGGCGAGGTGGATCTTTGTGGTCAGGCCTCCTCGGGATCGGCCGAGGGCGTGATCGTCCGGTTCGTCCTGACGGGGCTTCCCCCTTTTCGGCCCGTGCTGGCGGCGTGCTGGTGGGCGCGGAGTGCTGAGGCGGTTGGATGTGAAGACATATCCGATCCGGCAGTTGGAGGCGCGGTGGCGGGGCCGGTAAGAATCCGGAGGCTGACTGACCAGAGGCTGATGAGGACACCGTGCGGGATGTGATTCAGGTTCAACGAGATCGGCCTGGCCTGTCTGGACCCTAAGAAGCCATCTCAATTGGTTCGGTAGGCTCTCCGGTTGTGTTGGGGATCGTGGAGCGGCTGGTGCCGGACGAGTTGTGGGAGTTGTTCCAGCGGGTGGTGCCGGAGGCTCCGTCTCGACCTCAGGGAGGCGGCCGACGTCGGCACGGCGACCGCGAGGTGCTGGCCGCGATCGTGTTCGTGGCCACGTCGGGCTGCACGTGGCAGCAACTTCCCGCAGCTTCCTTCGGGCCGTCCGGGGCAACGGCTCACCGCCGATTCACCGAGTGGACGAAGTCGCGGGTGTGGGCCAAGCTGCACCGCCTGGTCCTCGATGAACTCGGCTCCCGCGGCGACCTGGACTGGTCTCGATGTGCGATCGACTCGGTGAACATGCAGGCCCTGAAAAGGGGGACCTGACAGGTCCGAATCCTGTCGACCGGGGCAAGTACGGCTCGAAGATCCACCTGATCACGGAGCGGACCGGTCTGCCCCTGTCCGTCGGCATTTTCCGGCGCCAACGTTCATGACAGCCAGGCCCTGATCCCGCTCGTGAAGGGCATACCGCCGGTCCGGTCCCGCCGGGGTCGTCGGCGGCGCAAGCCCAGCAAGCTTCATGCCGACAAGGGCTACGACTATGCCCTCCTGCGGCGATGGTTAAGCAGCCGAGGCATCCGACACCGCGTCGCCCGCAAGGGAGTTGAGACCTCGCAGCGACTGGGACGTCACCATTGGACCATCGAACGCACGATGTCCTGGCTTTCCGGCTGTCGCCGCCTCCACCGTCGCTACGAGCGCAAGGCCGAGCACTTCCTGGCCTTCACGAGCATCGCCTGCACTCTCATCTGTTACCGGCGGCTCACCCGCTGATGTGGGCCCGCAGCAGATTCACCGCCGGGTCGTGGCCGTAGTGAACGGCCATGTCCATAGGCGTGTGACCGTCTGGATCGGCGAGCTCCGGGTCAGCCCCGAAGGCCAGGAGCACAGCAGTGGTATGCACGGTCAACGGTTGGCCGCTCTGCAGCGAGCCATCGCCCTCGATGTCGATCGCGTGCGTCAGCAGTGTCATGTTGCTGAAGACCTCATTGGGATCGGAACCGCCGGCCAGCAACCGGGCCAGGGCCTCCGCATCCTCGCGCTCGACGGCATGGTGGGCGGGTGTCCAGTAGTCACTCACCAAGACATTCAACCGCCACCGCAGCACCTCTGCCAGCGACTATCTACGCGATCAGTCCGCAATTGAGATGACGTCTAAGTGGGCCAGAGGCCGTCCCCGCCAACTCAACGCTGATGACGAGGGCTTCGTCGCCGCGACGGCCACCACCCGCCCGACCAGGCTCGGCCAGCCCTTCACTCGCTGGTCGATCCGCAAACTCGCTGCCTACCTGCGTAGAGTCCACGGTCGGGTGATCCGCATTGGCCGTGAGGCCCTGTGCTGCCTGCTCGCCCGCCGCGGCATCACCTTCCAGCGCACCAAGACGTGGAAGGAGTCCACCGACCCCGACCGCGACGCCAAGCTCGACCGGATCGAGCACGTCCTGGAGCACTTCCCCGACCGGGTAGGGAGGGCCGTCAGGGGCGAGTTGTACGGCATCACCCAGGGACGAGCCGCGAGCTCCGCGGGGGTCATCGACTGCGGCCCCGTGGAGTGCGCGGCGACGACGCAGACCCAGCGGTCCTCGTACAGGTCGATGGCCGGGACGGTGGCCAGCAGCCCCTGGGGCAGCAGGATCCCGTCGACCGTGCGCAGGTGTTCCTGAGCGCGTCGCACGATCTGTGAGGTGAGGTGCTGGAAGTGCTCCTGTACTCCCGGTGCGACCTCGCGCATCAGCTTGTCGGCTGCCAGCGTCCGGCCGTGCTCGGCGGGCAGCGTCGACCGGGCGTAGGTCCGCTTGAGGTCGTCGGTGGCGATGGACCAGGCGAATACCGGGACGGGCGCCTCCCAGCCGAGTCGGCGGACGTACCCGCCCGACTTCGTCCACAGCGTGGAGACCACTGCGCCCTGGTCGCGGAGGTGGCGGAGCCGTTCGGCGAGCATGTCGACCGAGAGGTGGGCGCCGCGTTCCTCGGGCGACGCACCCGGCGCTGAGCAGGGCGGAGGGCACGGGTGCCCCGCCGAAGAACTGCGGGGCCAGGAGTCCGAGGCCGCCGGCGATGACCAGGCCGCCGCGGAGGGCGACGCGGAAGCGGGCGCGGGCGTGCGATGTCGCCGACGGGATGGCCGTAGCTGCGGATGGCGAGGGTGTCGTACTGCTGCCACAGCTCCTCGTCGGCCTGCACGATCTGGATCGCATCCTGGCGCGCGGGGTGCGAGGGCTCGGGCCGCGCCGCTGTACCTGTGGACAGCGAGCGATGACAGACAGTCAGGTCACGTTGCTTCACCGGGTCCCGCACCGACCACGTGATCGCGACCGAGTCTCAGTCTTGACAAAGTCTAAACTGGAGTCCTACCTTTCAAGCCTCTTGCGCAGGTGTGTGCGGCCTGGGTGGGTTTGTTCGCTTTGGCCGGTCGCCACGTCCGGCCCCTACGGAATGGGAGTGGGACATGAGGTGCTACGACTGCCTGCAGGAGGAGCGCAGCGACATCACCGGCATCGGTGTGTGCTCGCGCTGCGGCTTGGCCACCTGCGAGAGCCACGCCCGCGTACGTCCGGTACGCGTCAGCCACCAGAACGGCCTGGGCGCTGCGCACGGCACCGTCCCGGCCCGCAGGGTGGTGTGCCACACCTGCGACACAGCCGAGACGACGCCCTGACCCGCACGGCGCGCTCATCGCAGCGCTTCACCGGTCGGGTGAATGCGCGCCGCCCGTCCGAGCATGCACTCTCGGCCGCCCGGACGCCGTGCCGGATCCCTGGCGCGGCGTCCGGGCCTCAGTCGCGGCCACGACGCCGACGCCCTGTACCGCCTCGCCGACGCTGACGTGGGCAGCCATCGGCATGGAAGGCATCGTCGCTTCACGCTCGCGGCCAAGCTCGTCAACGAGCTGTTCGAGGCAGCGGACGAGAAGGTGCTGACGAGGACCATCGCCGCTACGGCTGCAAGGCCGTCCGCTGACCGGAGAACTCCTGGATCCTGGTGTGCAGTTCGTGGTTGAGGTCGGAGTAGGTCACGGGTTCGCCATCGGCCACGGCCTTGGTCATCGCCGTACCCAGGTCCGTCAGCTCGGCCAGTTGGTCGTCGCCGGCCAGGGTGGCCGCCTTCGCCGCGCACAGCCCTTCGAGGGCCATGCGGCATTCGGTGATGGCGACCGCTTTCTCCACGGTCACCACCCAAACCCGCGAGCCGCGGTTACGGATCCGCTCGACGAGACCCTGAGCCTCCAGATTGATCAGTGCCGCGCGGATACTCGCCCGTGTCACACCGAACTGCTCGGCAAGTTCGTTCTCCACCAGCCGCTGTGCCGGTGCCATGTCGCCGTGCAGCGGCGGATCAGGTCGCGGACGCGGGGTCCGGCGTGCCCGTCCGCGGTGGTGCCGTCGTTCCGCGGATCTCCAGGGTGGGCGTGGCCAGTTGGGTCCGGCCCGCTTTCCCGGCTCCGTCGAAGCGGTCCAGGAGGCAGCGGGCGGCGCGTCGGCCGACCTCGTGCCCGGCGTTGTCGACCCTGGTGAGCCACAGGTGGCGCAGCGGGAGTGCTCGTGTTGTCGTAGCCGGTGACGGACAGGTCCTCGGGGACGCGCAGGCAGTGAGAGCGCGAAGGAGGCCCGATGAGCCGCCCGATGCCAGACCCACCGCTGGACTTCCAGGCCTTCTACCAGCGCTACCACCGCGTCTACCTGCGCTACGCGCACCTCCATCTCCGGGAGCGCAAGGCCGCGATCGAGACGGTGGAGTCAGTCTTCGTCCAGCTCCTGGAGACCTGGTCCGACGTCCTCACCCAGCCCAGGGTGCACCGCTACGCCCACTCCGTGCTGCGCCGCACCCTCGCCAGGCGGGCGGTCCCAGTACGCCTGGAGCTCCCGCATGTGCGCCGGGAGGGACTGCCGTTGGGGGCGGTTCGAGCTGGGCATAGCGACCTCCTGGACGACGTGCTTTCCGGCCGCCATGTTGTCGGGTGGGTCTGACACCAGCAGCACGGTGAACCGCGCACCACGCGAGGTGACGGTCACCCCGGGACGGTGTGACCGCCTTCGTCCTTTCCGACCCTGTGCCGTCAGGCCTCCGCTACCGAGGCCGCCGCCAGGACCGTCCCGGCGGACGGGCCCAGCGACCGGGCCTCCAGCACGGCGGAGCGGAGCGTGAAGGCCGTGCCGCGGCCCTTTGTCGGGACTCCCATGAGTTCCCTCCGCTTAGAAAATTGAACACGACAGGTCAGAGCGCATCCCGAAGTGCTGAACAACTGCTACCGAAAGTCGAAGACGACCAGGCCCGAGCTGCCGAGCTTCCCGGCGTCGCGCTCTGCAACAGCGAGGCCCTGTGATCGCCCTGCGACAGCTTCGGGACACGGCCCCGCATGAGGCGCCAGGTCGTTCTTCGACAGCCCGGCCGGTGGCACAGTGGCTTATATGTGTGGCCGATACGTCTCCACCCGCAGTGTCGAGGATCTGGTCCAGCTCTTCCAGGTTACCGACTGGCGTGCCGAAGAGACGCTCCCGCCGAACTGGAATGTCGCGCCGACCAACGATGTGTGGGCTGTCCTCGAGCGCACCGCACGCGGACATGATGCCGTGCCGGAGGGCAGGAAATTGCGGCCGCTGCGCTGGGGCTTGGTGCCGTCGTGGGCGGCATCTGCGGCGCGGGCCTGTCGACCACGTGATCGGGTGTCATTGGCCCGATTTTCTGTCGAGCGGATCCTGGGTGGCCTTGAGTTTGGTGTTCTCCGCCTTGCTCAAGGGCGTCGGCACAAGCCGCATCGTCAGGCGTGTTGGCTATATACGGGTCAAGTGGTGGGGCGCAGTGCGAGGTTGTAGTAGCGGATCTCCTGGTACTCCTCGAGTCCCTCGCTGCTGCCCTCGCGTCCGAGGCCGGACTGCTTGACGCCGCCGAACGGTGCGGCCGCGTTTGAGGGAACGCCCTGGTTGATGCCGACCAGTCCGGTGGCCAGTTGGTCGGCCACGTTGAAGGCGCGGTCGAGGTTCTCGGTGAAGACGTAGCCCGCCAGGCCGTGCTCAGTGTCGTTGGCGCGGGCGATGGCCTCGTCCTGCTGGGAGAAGCGCTGGATGGCGGCGATGGGACCGAAGATCTCGGTGTGGGCGAGGTCGGCGTCAGCCGGTACGTGGTCCAGGAGCGTCGGTGTGAAGAACGAGCCAAGGTGGCTGGGAGCCGAGCCGCCGGCGAGGAGGTGTGCGCCGCGGGAGGTCGCGTCCTCGACGAGGCCGATGAGTCTCGTCACGGCGGTGTGGTCGATCACTGGGCCGAGCCCCACACCGGGGGCGAGTCCGTTGCCGACCTTCACGGCGGACAGTCGCTCGGTGAGGGCGTCGACGAACGCGTCGGCGATGCCGTCCTGGACGAAGATGCGGTTGGCGGCAATGCATGACTGGCCGCCGTTGCGCATCTTGGCGGCGAACGCGCCGTCGACTGCCCGTTCCAGATCGGCGTCATCGAAGACCAGCAGCGGGGCGTTGCCGCCCAGTTCCATGGAGCTCTTCAGTACGTTGTCCGCAGCGAGACGCAGCAGGACCTTGCCGACCGCGGTCGATCCGGTGAAGGACACCTTGCGCACCCGTGGATCGGCCAGAACGGCGGTGCTGAAGGACGGGGCATCGGTCGTGGTCACGACCTGCACCAGGTCTTCGGGCACACCGGCTGCGACTGCGAGTTGGACAGCGAAGATCGTGGTCAGAGGCGTATGAGGCGCGGGTTTGATGACCACGGGGCAGCCGGCGGCGAGCGCCGGGGCGATCTTGCGGGTGGCCATGGCGAGCGGGAAGTTCCACGGGGTGATGAGGACCGACAACCCCACCGGTGCGCGCCGGCTGAGCAGACGGGCCCCGCCGGCCGGAGCGTCGCGAAGGTTTCCGCCAGGGCGTACCGCTTCCTCGGCGTACCAGCGGACGAAGTCGGCACCGTAGGAGATCTCGGCACAGGTCTCGGCGAGCGGCTTGCCCATCTCACGGGTGATGAGCAGAGCGATCCCCTCGGCGTTGCTGAGGATGAGGTCGTGCCAGGCGCGGAGGATGTCGGCGCGGTGCCGGGTGTTGGTGGCAGCCCAGGAGCGGCCGGCTGCGTCGGCGCGGGCGACGGCGTCGAGGGACTGGTGCGCGTTGAAGTCGGGGACCTGGGCGATCACCTGGCCGGTGGCCGGATCGTGGACGTCGAAGGTGCGGGTCACGCCCGGTACGGCGAGGTGGAGGTTGGCCAGGACCTTGTCGGAGTCGGCGAGGACAGTGGGGTCGGCGTCGGGGAGGGTGCGCATGGTGGTCACTTGGCTTCCTGGGCGGAGAGGACGGTGCCGATGGCGGCCGTGGCTGCCGGAACGTCGTTGGTGGAGATGAAAGGCGGGCTGATCTGGACGGTGTTGCCGCGCAGGTCAGAGACGGGCGGGCAGCAGGTTGCGGTGGCGCACGGAGTGAATCCGGTTCTTCGCGCGAATGCATTGACGCGTCAGATGAGCGCGCCGCATGGTCACCCTGCGCAGCATCTGGGTGCGCTCGTCCGCCAGCCACCTGCCTAACAGGAAGTCTGTGGCCAGTAGCTGGACCAGAATTTGCGCGTCGACCTTGTCGGTACGGTGGACACGGACGCTGACCGCGACGAGCGATCCAGGCCCTTGACCGAAGCCCTCACCGGACTCGGCTATCAGGCCACCCCGGCCCTGGGGGCGAGCATTCGATCCGCATCGACCCGGTCGCCGCCCGCGGCCTGGACATGGGCCACTCGTCACAGCATCGGCGTCACCCCGGCCTAGGCCCACCAACTCGCCGAAGGCGACGGCTTTGACCGGAGCAAGAGCCGGGTCGGATGCGCTGCCGAACCGCTGCCGCAGGTCCGTGCCCTGCTACAGCACTTTTTCGAGGAACGCCTGGGTCCGTTTCTCACGGGGATTGCCCAGCACTTCACGGGCGTCGCCGCGTTCCACCGCGATGCCGCCGTCCATGAACAGCACCTCGTCGGCTACCTCGCGGGCGAAGCCCATCTCGTGGGTGACGAGCAGCATGGTCATTCCGTTGCCGGCGAGGTCGCGCATGACAGCGAGTACTTCGCCCACGCGTTCCGGGTCCAGCGCGCTGGTGGGTTCGTCGAACAGCATGATGGTGGGTTCCATCGCCAGCGCCCGGGCGATGGCCACGCGTTGCTGCTGGCCGCCGGAGAGCTGGGCGGGGTACTTGTGGCCGCACCCCTCCAGGCCGACCTTGGCCAGCAGTTCTCGCGCCTGCTCCCGGCTGGCCGCGCGGTCCTTCTTCTTCACCAGCACCGGTCCGGACATGACATTGCTCTCGGCGGTCATGTTGGGGAACAGGTTGAACTGCTGGAACACCATGCCGATGCCGGCGCGCTGCTCGGCCAGCTGCTTTGGGCGGACCGCGTGGTAGGCGTCGTCCTTCTCGACGTAGCCGAAGTCGTCTCCGTTGACCTTCAGGACTCCGTGGTCGACGGTCTCCAGGCCGTTGATACAGCGCAGCAGTGTCGATTTGCCTGATCCGCTGGGCCCGATGATGCAGGAGATCTCTCCGGCCGCCACGGTCAGGTCGATGTCGCGCAGGACCTGGTGACGGCCGAAGCTCTTGCACAGCTTGCGTGCGACGATCGTTCCGTCGGCGTTCACAGCAGGGACTCCCTCGTGATGGGAACTGGCTGGCCCGCCCCCGGCTCGGCCGAGGTGGCGGCTCGGGTCAGCCGCGCCCGGGTCGAGCGGGAGAAACGGCGTTCGATCATGGACTGCGGCACGCTCAGCACCAGCGTCATGATCAGGTACCAGAGGCTGGCCACGATCAGCAGCGGAATCGTCTGGTAGGTGCGGGCGTAGATCGACTGTGCGCTGTTCAGCAGGTCGGCGACGCCGAGCACGCTCACCAGCGAGGTCTCCTTGAGCATGCCGATCACCTGGTTGCCGGTGGCCGGAATGACCGCCGGCATGGTCTGCGGGATGATCACGTGCCGGAGCTTGGTGAACCCCGACATGCCCAGGGACTCCGCTGCCTCGTGCTGTCCGCGACTGACCGATGCGAATCCGCCACGGATGATCTCGGACATGTACGAGGCCTGGTTCAGCGTCAGCCCCACGACGGCCGCGGTCATCGGGGTCATGATCGCGTTCACGTTCACCGGCGTGGAGACGTCGGTGAAGGGGATGCCGATCGAGATGTTCGGGTACAGCGCCGCGATGTTGAACCAGAAGATCAGCTGCACGAGCACCGGGGTGCCGCGGAAGAAGGTGATGTAGAGCTGGGCGAGCCCGGAGACGGGCCGCTGGTGCGACATACGCATCACGGCCAGCAGCAACCCGAGCAGCGTGGCCAGCGCCATGCTGACCACGGTGAGAAGGAGCGTGAACAGCAGGCCGTTGAGGATGGTTTCAGTGGTGAAGTAGCTGAACACCACCGGCCAGCGATAGTTCTCGTTCGTCACCGCGGTCCAGACCAGACCGGTGACGATCGCAATCGCGACGGCCCAGGCGACGTAGTCGCGCGGACGTTTCGGCGTGATCCGCTTCTTTTCTTCGGCCAGTAGTTGTGGCACCGGTCGGCTCCTGGTCGTCGTATCGATCACGTCCATCGGCAGGTCAGTCCTGAGGGACGGCCATGGCCGCGGTCTTGATCCCGAGGTCCTGGAAACCCCAGCGGCCCAGTGCCTCGGCGTAGTTGGGGCTGTCGATGACGGACTGGATGGCAGCCTGTACCGCGGGGGTCAGCGGAGAGTCCTTCTTCAGCGCGACGGTCACGGTCTTGGTAGCCACCAGGGGCTTCAGGACGTCGAACGTCTTGGGCTGCTGCGTGGCCGCCCACTGAAGCCCGGTGAAGTCGTACATCACCGCGTCGATCCGCTTGGAGACCAGCTGGGTGAGAGCGTCGTTCACGCTGGGCAGGGTCACCGCCTTGATGGCCGCCTTGCCCTTGCTCGTACAGTCCTGCTCGGACAGCTGGGGCAGCCACTGCAGCTCCGCGGTGCTGCCGGACGTGACACCGACGCGGTGCCCGCACAGCGTGTGGGTGCCCAGGTCCTGCGGATTTCCGTAGGGGACTGACACTCCGGTCCCGGCCTTGAAGTAGTCGACCATGTCGAGCACCTTCAGCCGGTCCTTCGTGGCGCCCATGGTGGAGGCGGTGAAGTCGTACCGGCCGGCCTGCAGTCCGGTGATGATGGTGTCGAACTTGGTGTTGTTGAACTGCAGTTTCAGGCCGAGCTTGGCGGCGATCAGCCGGGCCATGTCCGGGTTGAACCCGATCGGGGTCTTGTTGTCCGATGCCATGAAGGTGGTGGGCGGGCTGGTCAGGTCCATGGCCACCGAGATCGCGCCTTTGGCCTTCACCGCCGCGGGCAGCAGCTTCACCGCCTTCGAGTCCGGCTTCACCCCGACCGAGATGTCATCGGTGTGCTCGGCCGACGAGCCGGAACCTTCGCCCTGCGCCGTGCCCTTGGACCCCACGTTCTGCGCGGTGCCGCTCGCGCCGCACGCGGCGAGCGCGAGGGCCAGGGCGGTCGTGACGACCGGGACGCTCAAGTGTCTTCTGATTCGCATGGGTTTGCTCCTTACAAAAGGGGGACGCGCGCTGGGAGCCGCTCAGATCCCCGATGGGTGGCTGTTTGGAACTGGCTGGGGCGATCCGGAACTCGTCAGACTGGGCGTGGGGCCTCGTGGAGTGCCGAAAGGCATTCGCTCATCGCGTCGACCGGACCTGCGGTTCGCGACCTTCACGTACGACAAAGGCGTTCAGAAGGCGGTGTATCCGCCGTCGACGGGGAGGACTGCTCCGGTGACGTACGACGACTCTGACGATGCGAAGAAGAGGGCCGCGTCGGCGACTTCTTCGGGGGTGGCGAGGCGTTGCAGCGGGATCTGGGTCTCGCGCTCGCGGCGGTAGGCCTCAGGGTCGGGGCTGCGCTGGATCGCTGCTTCGATGATCGGGGTGGCGGTCAGACCCGGAGCGACGACGTTGACGCGGATGTTGCGCGGGGCCCATTCGATCGCCGCGCCTTTGGCGAGCATGATGAGGCCTCCCTTGGCGGCGGAGTACAGGACTTCCCCGGTCTTGCCGACCATGCCTAGCCGTGAACTGACGCAGACGACTGAGCCTCCTTCGGGGGGCATCAGCGGTGCGAAGTGCTTCATCACCAGGAACGCGCTGAGCAGGTTGCTGTCGAGCACGTTCTTCGCGTCGTCGTAGGGCATCTCGGTGAGCGGACTGCTGGCCTGCAGGCCGTGGTTGAGGACGACGACGTCGACGGTGCCGAGGGACTGGGCGGCCTGGTTGGCCAGGCCCTCGACGAACGCCTCGTCATTGAGGTCTCCCGGGACGTACAGGTCGTCGGGCTGGGCGGTGTCGAGTTGCTCCTTGCGGCCGGTGAGCAGCAGTCGCGCGCCCTCGCGGCGGAAGTGGGAACTCACCGCCTGCCCGATGCCACTGCTGGCACCGGTCACCAGGGCCGCGACGTTCTTGAGTCTCATGTCAGACATTCCTTCACGGGGGGGGGAGAGGTCAGTCGGGTGGCGCTCGGCCAGGGGATCTCGTCCCGGGGCCCATCAGCTGAGGAATCCGCGGGCGTCGACCGGCCACCGCTGCAGCGACGTGCCGGCGCTGTCGGTGACGATCAACTCCTCGAAATTGACGACAACTGGACAGACGTGGTTCGGCACCACCGGCACCACGGTGCCGACCCTGGGGCGGAACTCGCCCGCGGGCAGCGCGAGGAATCCGTGGTACTCGTTGAGCTTGGACAGAACGGCCGTCGTGCCGGCGACCCGGCCGTAGCCGCGTTCGATGCTGCCTTCGCGGCTCAGGGCCTTGGTGCCCGCGTCGAGGATGACCTGCTCGGGCGCCCAGTCGCTGACCACGGTGGCGGCGACGAACAGCGCGATCTGATCGTCCGTGCAGGCGCCGAGCCGGGCGTTGTTCAGGTCCCCGAAGACGTATTCGCCGGGACGGATCTCGGTGATCACACTGCTGGTGGAGAACTCGACGGTGGGTGTGGAGCCGGCGCTGACCACTTCGGCGGTGATCCCGACGCTGTCGAGACTGCGTACTGCGGTGGTGAGCGCGGCATCCTGGTCCCGCGCGGCGCGCCCGCGAGCGTCCGGGCCGGAGCTGCCGTGACCTGGATAGGTGAAGACGCCCACCGGCACCAGGCCGCGCTTGCGGGCGGCGAGCGCGAGGTCGCCCGCGGCCTCGGGCGGCGCTCCGGAACGACGGGCACCACAGTCGACCTCGACCACGACCTGCAGCCGGTCCGGTTCGTCGCCCATCGCGTCGGCGAGGGCCTCGATCGCCGCGACGTTGTCCACGCCGACCCGCAGCCGGACGGACTCGGCGAGTCGGCGGATCCGGGCCCCCTTCGTTCCCGAGGGCCAGACCGGGTAGGCGAGGAAGATGTCGTCGAATCCGGCCCCGGCGAAGACCTCGGCCTCACCGACGTTGCCCGCGGTGATTCCGACCGCCCCGGCCTCGATCTGCCGCCGGCCGATTTCCACGCACTTGTGCGTCTTGACGTGCGGCCTGACATTGAGTTTGTGCCGGGCGGCGAAGCCCTGCATGCGGTCGATGTTGTCCTGCATGACATCGACCAGCACGATCGGCGCGGGGGTGTCGACCCGCTCGACCAGGGTGGCGAGTGCTCGCTGGAGCTGGTTCACGCTGCACTCCTCTTGCTTGTGTTTGGGAATGAACGAGGGAGCGGATGCCGACGCCCTCGAATGCCGAATGCCGAATGCCGAATGCCGAATGCCGAATGCCGAATGCCGAATGCCGAATGCCGAATGACGAATGTGCGTGGCGCGCACCATCACCCGCGCTCGCGCTGCACCGCCGTCGCGTCCGCCCTACACCGCGGTGCAGACCATCTGGATCTCGACCGGACTGTTCAGCGGCAGCCCGGCGACACCGATCGCCGTGCGAGCGTGCCGTCCGTTCTCGCCCAGCACCTCGATGAGCAGTTCACTGGCCGCGTTGGCGACCCGCGACTGCAGACCGAAGTCCGGTGTACTGGCCACGAACACCAGCATCTGCACGATCCGGACCCGGTCCAGATCTCCCACCGCCTGCACAGCGGCGGCGAGCGCGTTGAGTACGGCATGGCGTGCGAGCTCCCGCGCCGTCTCCAGCTCGACGTCCCGGCCGACAATGCCCTGACCCAGCAGCTCACCGTCGCGGTAAGGCAGTTGGCCCGAAATGTGGATGCTGGAGCCCACCGTCCGGTGGTGCACGTAGTACGGGTTGTCACGGAGCTCGGGAAGGTCCAGACCCGAGGCCTCGAGCCGATCGGATGCCGAGTCGGTGTGCACTGCCGAAGTCACGGACTGGCTCATCGCGTCACCGCTACGGAAGGAGCAGGGCACAAACCCTCGCAGTTGGCCACGAGAACCTGCTTCGCATGAATGTTGATCATCTGTACTGGGTTCTCCTCTCGAGTAGAGGTGGCGACAAAGCGCCGTATGGTGGCTTAAAATCGCCAGTCCATTGTCGTTTGTCGACCATATGGGCGCCTGTCGACACTGTCAATGCAAACTTCAGGCTTGAGTGCGACCTTGGAACGCCACCTGCGGCCCGCCCCAGCGCCACGGTCGACGCCGCGCCCCGGCTCACCGGTCTCATCCGGTTCGGCGTGGACGAGCACGTGCAACACGCCTGTCCGTATGTCGATCGCTGACAGCGGCGGGATGCTCAAGCGGTTGACACGGACGGTCGAGCCGATCCGGATCCGTCGGGGAGGCGGAACCGGCAGGGAGGCGGCCGTGACACGGAGGCAACTCGCCGACGAACAGGGGAAGTTGACCGCGACGTTCCTGCCGACAGGCGAGTACGGCCCTTACCCTGAGCGGCTGCGGAATCATTTCGAGGGTGCGATGCGGCGGTTCAGGACAGGGGCGCAATGGCGTGAGATCAGGCGAGTTCGGGACCGACCGCCTACGGGCGCTTGCAGGTCGGGCGGAACGCCGGCCTCTTCACCGATCTGCTCAAAGGCCTGAACGCCCACGTCACCCGCCGGCGCACGACGGACTTGTCCCTGGTCAGCATGAACTCCCCGACAGGAAACGGACCTGAGCGTGCCGAGCTACGACGTGTCCGTCGCCGACGCAGTCCGCTGACGGCCCTGCCCGAAGGCCCGCGGCGGACCGATTACGACATCACAGGCGCTGGGATTCGGCAGCCCAGGTTGCAGCATGTGGCGGCTCGGACCGTCTGGCGGTCAGGGGGTGTCCGCCCGGCAGGCCGGGCACAGATCCCTCCAGGTGGTCGTGGCCTCGTCGATCACACAGCCCTGGAAGTTTCCAGGTCCAGGCAGGGCGCTCCACTCGCGCCGCAGTCGATGCCTTGGACACCCGGCGACTGATCCGTCATCGCCTGGCCCATACGACATCTTGTCGTCCGCGGCGTGCCTCCAGCATGGCGCACCGAGCCGTGGCGACGGCTGAGGCCCGGACGTCGTCCTTGACTTGCGGCATTGGTCTACAACGTCACGGTGGTGAGCGGGCGTGGATACTTCACGCAGGCGGCATGGCCTTATGCATGCCGGGGTGAGCGTTCCCCTGGATCTGCCGTCTGGGCTCCCAGCCCCATGGGGAAATGGGCAGCCAGTTCCTGGCGGAACGCGTTGGCGTCGCCCTCCAGGGCAACCGCGGCCAACCTCTCGTGCTCGACGACCAATTGATGCGGGTCGTCGCTGTAAGTGCGGTGATCGACGCTGAGGTGGAGGCGCAGCTTGGTCTCCCAGCCGTTCCAGAGACTCTGCAGGACGCCGTGCCCCGAGAGATCGTAGAAGAGCCGGTGGAATCGAAGGTGCGCGTCGATGCTGGCCGGGATGTCGTCCTTCTCCATTGCCCGGCGAAGATCCTCGACGGTTTGCAGCAACTGGGGCCGCTCAGGACCGCGCAGTGCTTCGGCCGAGAGTTCGGCGGCGAACGGCTCGACACGCAGCCGGACCGAGTCGATCTCGGCGACCTCACTAGCGCTCACCTCTACGACGAACGCCCCACGGTAGGGGATCTTGATGACAAGCCCTTCCTCCTCGAGCTTGGTCAGCGCCTCGCGCAGCGGGGACCGGCTGATCCCGAGATCAGCGGCGATGTGCGCCTCGCGCAGTTGGCCACCAGGAGGTACGGTCCCATCGAGGATGGCGGCACGCAGTGTGCGGTAGACGCCGTCCGGCGTCGTCATCCGCTGCTCCTGCCACTCGAACTTGTGGTCCACCCCGTTGCCCTCCCTCGACACTTGTCGACCATTTGGTCGTTTGTCGACTATACCCCTGCCGGTCTTGCATCCATACCTCAAGTCGGTTGTCTGGCAAGGAGCTGCACTGAGTTCACAACAGTGCCCCATCCGGCTCACGGGTCGCGGTGACATGTCGGTGTCTCGGATGGTGCCGTTTGGTTGTCAGGCCGGTGCCGGTCCGGCGACGCGGGTGCTTGTGGACCTGCAGCGGGGTGCAGCCGACCAAGGGGAGCGCGGCGGTCCGTGGCTCGGCGGACCAGGACGCGCGACGCAGCACCTTCGCGTCTCTTGACGCCGGCTCTTCGGCCTTCTTCGTCCAGTCGGTACCAGGTTTTACGTGAGAAGCCGAGCACCTGGCCGGCCGGTGAAGTTGCCGATGCTCGCGGCCTGCTCGATGAGCCACATCCGGCGCTCGTACACCCTGTCCTGGTGGGTCACGGGAACGCCTTCTTCTCTGGGTCTCAGCAATCCAAGATCGCCTCCGTGACCCACACCCGCACGAAGGGCCGGTCAGGTCGGGTGCCACTCCAAGTCGTGGTCCCCGAGTCCTGTTGCTCCGCGCCGAACCTGCGCATGGTCCGTTCCAGCGAGCGGACCAAGACCTGGTGGAAGGGCTCGCACTCGCCGAGGCGCTCGTCGATCGGGTATTGGTTGCTGGCCCGCACGAACTCGGAGGCGACCTCGGCCGAGAGCCGATTGCGCCCGACCCGGCAGATCACCGGATTCATGCGGAAAAGGGGATCAGGGTCGGGTCTACCCGAGGCGCTCCTCTGACGACGTTGACAGCCCAGACCTCTTTGGTCGACAATCGACCAAAACATGGTCGACAATCGACCGGAGTTTCAGCCTGCTCCACACTTGGAGGACCAGTGGGATTCGATGTAAAGCCCAAGTTCGTGACGTTCGACATGAACGGAACGCTGATCAAGTTCAGCATCAACGACACGATGCGTGAGGTCCTGGGCGACCGACTGCCGGCCGAGGTCACCGATGACTTCCTGCGGATCTGCAAGGCGTACCGGATCGACGAGTGCACGGGCGCGTACCAGCCGTTCCACCAGGTCGTCGCTCGTTCCATGGAGCGCGCCTCGCGCAAGGTCGGCCTCAAGTACCGCGAGGACGACGCGCGCGCGGTGTACGACCGCATCCCCACCTGGGGCCCGCACCCCGGTGTCACCGAGGCGCTGAACCGCCTGGCCGAGGAGATCCCGCTCGTCATCATCACGAACAGTGACACCGCGCACGCCGTGCGCCTCGCGGAGAACCTCAAGGCCCCGTTCGAGGTCGTCATCAGCGCCGAGGAGATGGGCGTCTACAAGCCACGGCTTCGCGCTTTCGAGTACATGTTCGACAAACTCGGCGTGACCCCCGACGAGCTGGTGCACGTCTCCGCGAGCCCGATGTATGACCTGCGCTCCGCGGCGATCATGGGCATCAAGAACAAGGTGTACGTCGACCGCGGCTGGGAGCACGACGAGCACTGGCTGGGCTACGAGCGAATCACCGACATCGCCGACCTCCCGGTCCTCTTCGGCCTCCCGCGTCCCTGACGCCTGAGCGGAGAACTGAGGACTGGAGCCACCCGTCCTCGTCGGCAACGCGTACGTCGTGCACCACCGGGCGGGGGCTCGGTCATCTACATCTCGGGCCAACTGCCTTTCAGGGACGGTGAACCGCTGGGTGAGGGCGTTGCCGGCCAGGACGCGATCTGGACCGGGTGCGGATCGTACACATGCTGGTCCTGGTGGCCACTACGCCGGACTTCGGTGAGCAGTCGAACGTCGCCAACGCGGCCAGTGAACTGCTCATCGAGGTGCTGGGCGAGAACGGAGGGCACGCCCGCACCGCGATCGGTGTCGCCGGGCTCCCCCTCAACACTCTGCCGCGTTGTCGTCGGTTGCCGACTCCCCCACGCTCGGTTGCGCTCGCGCGGGGGGACCCCCATGACCCTACTCACCGGCATCGACCAGCACCGTCAGTTTCCTGCGGCCTGATCCAAACGACAGGCCCTAGAAGAGCTGCACCGCGGTGTAGCGGACCAATCATGAGGAATGCATCTGGGAACCGGCTCCAACAGGCACTCGACATCCTCGTTGAGCGAATGACACCCCGGCGCCGATCGTGCTGGCCGACGTGATGCAGGACAACGTCGACCGTATGCAGGGCTTCGCCGCACCGCCCTCTTCCTCGCATCGTCGGAGTTTTTGTACACCAGCGGGACAATCCTCCCCCGTCGACGGCGGCTGCACCGCTTTTTAGTACCGGCCCACGCGGTTCCCAGAGACAGATGAAGGACACACCATGAACGCCCTTGCGGCACCGCCCCGAAACGGAGAGCTCGGCTTCTGGGTGGCCCAACTGGCCGACAAGAGGCCCTCATTCCCCCGCTTCACCGGCCAGGACTCCGTCGACGTGGCCATTGTCGGCGGCGGCTACACCGGCCTGTGGGCGGCGTACTTCGCCAAGAAACTCGAACCGTCGCTCTCTGTGGCCGTCTTCGAGGCCGAACAGGTGGGCTACGGCGCATCAGGACGCAACGGTGGCTGGCTCTCGGCCATGCCCCCAGGAAACCGTGCCACTTTCGCCCGCGCCGGGGGAGGGCTGGAAGCGAGCCGGGCGTTGCAGCAGGAATTCGTCGCCGGCGTCGACGCGGTCCTGGACATCCTCCGGGCCGAGGGCATCGATGCCGATCAGCACAAGGGTGGCGCGCTCGTCGCCGCCCACACTCGGGCGGGGTTGGGCCGGCTTGTCGCGAGGCGTGATGCCGACCTGAAGTACGGGCTGACCGACGACGAAGTTCACATGCTCGACCGGGAGGAGTTCCGGAGCCGGATCAACATCTCCAGCGTCCACGGCGGGCTCTTCTACAAGCACTGCGCGCGGTTCCACCCCGCGAAGCTCGTCTACGGCCTCGCGGACACCCTGACCTCCATGGGGGTCAGGATCTACGAGGGCAGCCGGGTGGACAGTGTCGGGGGCAAGACCCTCACCTTGGCCGACGGACGTGTCACCGCATCCAGGACGTTCATCTGCACCGAAGGCTATTCGGGACCGCTGCTCGGCAGCCGGACCCTGATCCCTGTCAATTCCTCGATGATCGCGACCAAGCCCCTGCCTGAGGAGGCATGGCAGCAGATCGGCTGGGACGGGCCGCAGTGCCTCAGCGACTCCGCGCACACCTTCATCTACGCCCAGCGGACGTCGGACGGCCGTATCGCCATGGGGGGCCGCGGTGTCCCCTACCGCTTCGGGTCCGGCACAGGGGGAGCTGGTGTGACCGCCCAGTCCACCATTGACCTGATCTCGCAGAAGCTCAGTTCCTTCTTCCCGAGCATCCCCTTCGAGGTGGATCACGCCTGGTCGGGAGTCCTGGGCGTCACGCGGGACTGGAACGGCGGCGTGCACTGGGACCCGGCATCGGGGATCGGGTCGTCCACCGGCTATGCGGGACATGGTGTCACGTCGGCCTACGTCGGTGGCAGGACTCTCGTGGAGCTCGCCTTCGAGAGGGAAACCGAGCGGACCACTCTTCCCTGGGTCGGCTACCGGGCACGGAAGTGGGAACCGGAACCCTTCCGCTGGCTGGGCGTTCACGCCATGTACCGGCTCTTCGGCATTGCCGACCGGTGGGAAGAGCGCAGAGGTTCCAGCAAGACCTCACTCCTGGCCAGATTCGGCAGCCGACTCGCCGGACTTCACGAGTAAACGAACAGGAAACTGCTCTCATGGACGCAAAACTCGCAGTCATCGGCTTGGGCAGCATCGGAAGCATGGCCCTATGGCAGGCCTCCCGGTTGTCCGACTCGGTAGTGGGCTTCGAGGCCGACACCCCCGCACACGGCCGCAGTGCCGTGGGCGGGGACACCCGCCTGTTCCGCATGGTCTACCTCGGGAAACCCGACTACTACCCCATCATCGAGCGCTCCCGCAGCCTGTGGGCCGAGCTCGAAGCGGAAACCGGGCAAAAAATCCTCACGATTACCGGGGGCCTGTCCATCGGGACGGCGAACGGCAGCTTCATCAACAACCTCCTGGAGGCAACACGCGTCACCGGAGCCGAGCGCTGCGTCCTCAGCCGGGAGGAGATGGCGGACCGCTACCCCCAGCACAACCTCCGCCCCGACGACTGCGCCATCTATGACCCCCGCGCCGGCGTTCTGCGCACCGACCGCGCCGTCAGCGCCGCCGTCGCGGCGGCGCAGGCCAACGGTGCCACCGTCCTGCAGAACACACCTGTCGACAGCATCACCAAAACCGACCACGGCGTGGTCGTCACCTCGGGCGACAGGACCTGGACGTTCGAGAAGGTCATCGTCGCCTCGGGCGGCTGGTCCCGGAGGCTCATGCCCGAACACCTCAAGGCCGTCACGGAAACCCATCGGATCGTCCTGACCTGGTTCATCGCCCAGGACGGCACGCAGTTCTCGCCGGAGAACTTCCCCGTCTTCAGCCGGCTGTACGGCGGTCGCTCCCTGTACGGCGCACCCGCCGTCGACGGCGTGACGGTCAAGGCCTCGGTGGACGGACCGCTGGACGGACGCGGAAGGGAAACCCCCGACCCGAACTCCGTGCCCAGGGAACTCACCCCGCAAGAAGTCGAGAAGGTCACCGACATCGTCACCGAGTTCTTCCCCGGCCTGATCCCCACCATCGTGCGCTCCGACGCCTTCCCCGACCTCTTCACCAAGGACAGGCATCCTCTCCTCGGCTGGCTGGACGAGAACAGCCGGGTCTACTGTGCCACCGGATTCTCCGGAAAGGGCTTCAAGATGGCGACCGGCTATGGCCACATCGCCGCACACGAGGCGCTGGGCAAGCAGACCATCGAGGGCTTGGACTTCGTGCGTCCGGGCCGGTTCAAGACCAGGTAGCCACCCACTTCCGCCGCCTCGGCGCGGAGCGCCGGTATCGCCATTCGGCTGACGGTCGTTGCGAGCGTCAGACGGCGTCCTAGGTGGCGAGGCGGACGAGTCGCTTGTAGCAGCACAGGTTTGCGGCGAGGCCGAGAAAGGCCAGGTAGTTGATCGCCCTGAACCTGGCCGTGCTCAGCTTCCACGGCCTCGGTGCCCAGCCCCCGAATGGGGCCTGCTACTCGCCGAGAACCAGCCGTATGCCGAACGCGTCCCCTGGGCCGTCCTTGCCCCGGCCGTCGTCCTGGCCTTGCTCGAGGCGCTCGCGGTCACGGCGGCCGGCGGGGTTCGGTGCCGGCCATAGCGATGGCGCTGCTGCCGAGCCGCTCGGAACGGCAAGCGGATGCGGAAGGGGCTCACTGACGTCATTGGTTCCCGCCCGCACATAGCCGGCCTGACTCGTGGCCTCCTCAACTGCACCACCCTGCCAGGCATTCATGCTGATGTCAGCTGGGCTGGGGCGGGATGTACTGGACGGGAAGGACGCGGACGGCCGGGTCGGGAGCCGACAGCAGTCCGCGCAGCTGCCGGTTTTCCCATGTCAGTTGGTTGACGGCCCGCACCAGCCCTTCGACATCGGCCCGGAGTTGTTCGAGCTCGGCTTTGTCCTTCTCGCGTAGTTCCTTGAGCCGTACGACCTGTGGTGCCATCCGTTCCAGGTGCGGCCCGCAGAAGGCCCCGAGGGCGCCACCCGTCACCGTCGCCTCAGCGCAGGCGGTCCTTGGCCTTGTAGTAGGCGCCGCCGAACGGCAGGAACCAGGCGGTGCCGTTGTAGAAGGGGACGGGGACCTTGGGGAAGCCAAGGTCACGTAGAGGGTTGGCCTCCGGCTTGCCGTCCATCATCTCGGCGATCGCCCGGCCCATGTAAGTGGCCATCTGGACTCCATGGCCGCAGTACCCCATGGAGTAGTACAGGCCCTTGGCCCCCTCGGCCTCGCCCCCGTGTGGGATGCGGTCCCAGGAGAAGCCGACCATGCCGCCCCAGACGTAGTCGACCCGGACGCCCGCCAGTTGCGGGAAGATCTCTGTCATCTCCCGCTTCAGGACGTCACCGCTCTTCACGTCGGAGGCCGGGTTGGAGGGCGCGAAGCGGGCCCGGCCGCCGAAGGCGAGGCGGTTGTCGGGGGTGAGGCGGATGTAATGGCCGACGTTCTTGGAGTCGACCACCAGGCGCCCGTTGGGAATGATCTCGCGAGCGCGTGCCTCGCCGAGCGGCTCGGTGACGATGATGAAGCTGCCGACGTTGATCAGCCGCTTCCGGAACCACGGCATCGACTTGTCGGTGTAGGCGTCGGTGGCGGCCATGACCTGCTTGGCGTGGATGGTGCCGTGCATGGTCTCGACGAGGAAGCCGCCGGGGGCCCTCGTCAGGCCCATGGCGGCGTTCCGTTCGTGGATCTCCGCACCGGCGCGTTCGGCGGCCTCGGCCAGACCATGGACGAACTTGCCCACATGCAGGGCAGCGCCGAGCGGGTCGAGCAGGGCGCCGTGGTAGTACTCCGAGCCGAGTTCGGCGCGCAGTTCGTTCTTGGTCAGCAATACCGTGTCGTGGCTGTAGTTCTCGGCGAGATCGCGCTGCTTGGACCGCATAGCGTCGAAGTGCTGGGGCTTGAAGGCGACGCCGAGGCGCCCGGCACGGTGGAAGTCGCAGTCGATCTTCTCCTTGACGGCGAGTTCCTCGACGAGGTCCACCGCGTCGCGGAACGCATCGTAGATCTCGCGGGCGCGCTCCACCCCGTACCGCTTGCGAGCGTCGGCCGGGCTGATGGTGATGCCGGGGTTGCAGTGACTGCCGTTGCGCCCGGAGGCGCCCGAGCCGACCTTGTCCTTCTCGACGAGAACGACCCGGGCGCCCTTGCGGGCGGTGTGGTAGGCGGTGGACAGCCCGGTGAGGCCGCCGCCGATCACCACCACGTCCGCCTCGTCGGGCAGGTCCTTTCCGGAACGGTCGGGCAGGGCGGGAGCGGTGTCGAGCCAGTAAGGGATCTGCTTCATGGCGTGCGTCCTCTGCGTTCTCTGTCCTGTGTCGCCGTGTCGCCGTGGGGTCAGTCAGCAGCCGAGCAGGGCCGGCAGGCCGGACAGGTCGGGCAGTTCGTCGTAGGGCTGGTAGTCGCTGCTGCCCAGGCGGCCGCTGCGGTTGATCCACACCCGGCGCTTCAGGCCGAGGTCGCGGGTCGGGATGTGGTCGTACTCCCAGCCTTGGGCGACGTGGATGACCTGCGACGGTTCGACGCCTATCGTCTTGAACGCGCATTCGAATGCCTGCAGGTCCGGCTTGTACGCTCTCGCCTGCTGCGCGGTGATGACGTAGT
Organism: Streptomyces sp. NPDC006332; assembly: GCF_040612855.1. NCBI lineage: Bacteria > Bacillati > Actinomycetota > Actinomycetes > Kitasatosporales > Streptomycetaceae > Streptomyces > Streptomyces sp. NPDC006332. The sequence goes on along the minus strand of NZ_JBEXRA010000003.1, from coordinate 92,164 downwards.
CCCACTCCACGCCCATCTTCTCGACGTTCCCGGCGATCAGGTCCTCGTCAGTGTTGGAGATGATGGCGATCTCATACTTGCTCTTCAGCGCACGCAGTGCATCCGGGACCTCCGGGTGGGGGCCGAAAGTGGGGACGGCCTCCACGAGCGCGTCGCCGTCCGACGTGCGGTACTCCAGACCGTGCAGACGCATGGCCATCCGCAGGCTGGAGCGCACGACCTCGTGGAAGGGGCGGTACGCCTCCAGGACGGACTGGAAGCGCATGACACGGAAGTCGTCGAGGAACTCGTCGACATCCAGGTTGTCCAGGTCCAGCCGGTCGGCCACGACTTCCAGGGCGGTGGGGCCGATCTGGAAGTCGACCAGAGTGCCGTAGGCGTCGAAGGTGACGATGTCTCGCATGGTGTTCGGCCTCGATTCAGGCGTTGCAACGGGGTGGGAGGGGGACAGGGGCGTTCTCTGTCGGCTGGGTGGGCGACCACACCTCGACCCATGACCTCGGTCCGAAGCGCCGGGTGCGGATCAACCGCCAGGGCCGCCTCAGGCACAGCGGCTACCAGACGGGGCGGTGTGGGTGACCCGCGAGGGCTCGAGCCCGCCATGCCGCATTGTGGAACGTTGTGCTGGAATCTGGCACGATAATGTCAGCGGCGTTGAGGAGAGTCAAGGGGTGGATTCGTTAAAAGTTTCAGTTTGAAACTGGAATGAATGCTGTTAGGCTGCAGCCATACAGCGGTGCGAACTGCGACCTGCGAGACAGAAGGTGAGCTGCTGATGACTTCGACGCTGAGTCGAGCGCTTGTCAATTACCCCAATCGGTTCGACCCCGCCGTACTCGGCGAACTGCCTGAGCGGTTGCGGTCCACCATCCAGCGGCGACACAACGTGCTGGGTCCCGGCTACACCCTGATCTACCGGGAGCCGGTCGAGTTCGTCTCCGGTCAAGGTGCTCACCTGTTCGACCGGGACGGCAACGACTACCTCGACGCCTACAACAACGTGCCGTGCGTCGGCCACGCCCACCCGCACGTCGCCGAACGCGTGTCCCGACAGATGAGGGCGGTCAACACCAACACCCGCTATGTGCAGGAATCACTCGTCGACTACGCCGAGCGCCTTCTCGCGACCTTCCCCGAAGAGCTGTCGAAGATCACGTTCGGATGCAGTGGGTCGGAGGCGAACGACCTGGCCATGCGCGTGGCCCGCTTCCACACGGGCGGCGAGGGAATCATCGTGACCCGCTGGGCCTACCACGGACTTACCCGTGAAGTCGCGAGCTTCTCGCCGACACTGGGCGCCGGGTCGCCGCTGGGGCCGAACGTCCGGCTCATCGACGCTCCCGATCCGCGACGCGTCCCGGCCGACTCGACGCTCGCCGAGTACATGCGTGCCCAGGTCCGCGGTGCTGTCAACGACCTGGAGCGCCACGGGTACAAGCTCGCGGCGCTCATCACCGACTGCGCGCACTCCAGCGACGGTATCTTCACCGACCCCGTCGGTTACATGCGCGAAGTGGCCGAGGAGGTGCACGCCGCGGGCGGCCTGTACATCGCCGACGAGGTTCAGGCGGGCTTCGCCCGGCTCGGAGAAACGATGTGGGGGTTCAGCCGCCACGGGGTGGTGCCGGACATCGTCACGATGGGCAAGCCCATGGGTAACGGCATGCCGATTTCCGGTGTGGTGTTCCGGCCCGAGGTGTGTGACGAGTTCGGCCAGAACGTGCGTTACTTCAACACCTTTGCCGGCAGTTCGATCCCGATCGCCGCCGGGGCCGCGGTACTGGACGTCTTCGAAGCGGAGAACGTGCAGCAGAGGGTCCTCGACAGCGGCAGGGCGCTTCGAGCCGGTCTTGAGGAGATCACCCGCGAGTCTCCCTACATCGCAGAGGTCCGCGGCAGTGGTCTGTTCGTGGGCGTCGAGTTCGTGAAGGACAGGGAGTCGCTGGAACCCGACCGTGCGCGGGCAGAGCACGTCGTCCACGACATGCGCGAACGTCGCATCCTCATCAGCGCAACCGGGGAGGCGGTCAACGTCCTCAAGATCCGACCGCCGCTGGCCTTCGACTCGGCCGATGTGACGCGATTCCTCGAGACCTTCGCGGAGATCGCCAAGACCCGCCTGTAGCGGGCCGGCAGCCGAAGGGACCCGACGATGAGCACCTCACCTTCCGCGAGTATCGTCCAGCAGCTGTTCGAGGAGAGCGGTCTGGCATCGTCCCACGAGCCCATCGACACAGCGTTGGTGGACGAACTCCTCGCCCGGCATTACCGGCTGAGCGGAGAACTCGAGCGGCTGGCAACCGAGAAGGACGACACCTTCCGGCTCCGGACGGGGACGGGGGCGGCCGATCATCTGGTCAAGGTGTCTCCTCCCGACGAAGCGGTAGCCGTCGTGGCTCTGCAGACGGCCACGATGCGCCACCTCGAAGCCGAAGCCCCCCACCTCCCCGTCCAGCGGGTCAAAGCGACCGCCGACGGCGGCGACCACGTACCGATCGAGACCAAGCACGGGAGGACCCGAGTCCTGCGCGTCTTCGACTTCGTCGAAGGCGCCGTGCTGGCGCGAACGAACCCCGACGCCCAGCAGCTTGCCGAGGCGGGCAGGATGCTCGGGCGAGTGGACCTGGCGCTGCGGACATTCCGGCACCCGGCGGACGAACGCCGCCTTGTCTGGGACCTCCGCCACTTCCACCACCTGCGGGAGCTCGTCGAGTACACGCCCCATGCCACGTACCGTCGACTGGCGCATGAGGTCTTCCACCTCTTCGACGAGACCATCGTGCCGAGGCTGGGTGAGCTGGAGACCCAGGTGATCCACGGCGACTACAGCCCCTACAACGTGGTCGTGGATCCCCGGGCGGACGGATTCGTCACGGGGGTGATCGACTTCGGGGACAGCGTGCGCAGCGCCCTGATCTTCGACCCCGCCGTGTCGCTCGCGAACCTTCTCGGCCGGACGCCGTCAGATCCCTGGCATGAAGCCTGCGCATTCGTCAGGGGATACGAGCAGGCACGGCCGATCAAGGACAGCGAGCTGCCCCTCTTGCCCGTCGCCGCTTTGGCACGCCTCACACTGCGCGCGCTGATCACCAACTGGCGCGCGGACCGGGTGCCGGAGCGCCGCGACTACCTGCTCGAGCACGCCGAGGACGACTGGGTCAACGTGGAGCGGGCAATGGCCGTCGCCAAGGAGGAAGTCGGCGACCGGATGCTGAGCGCCCGCCACGACCACGCCTAGAAAATTCCGGAGTCATGGCTGGCAAACGCCGGGTCGGCAGTCGTAGTACATAGGAATTGGGAGGATCGGCATATCACGTCGGCTTGGTCACCCTCTGCCGTACGTTCACCCAACGCACATCAGATCAGGAGAGTCGCGTGACCACTGATCGGTACATCGGCGTCAACGCCGACGCGGGCGAGACCTTCGGCCGCTGGAGGCTCGGCAACGACGGGGAACTGTTCTGTACGTCATTTCGGTCAAAGACGCGTGCGGCTACCACGCCGGTGACCCCGGGCCTCTCAGACCTTTTCGGCTTCGGCCGACGAGCTCTTGCCCAGCACAGACAGCGACATGGTCGACTCATCATTTACGAGGGGGGTGCGCGCCTGGCTGGCCGCAGGCCAGGGCCGAGGTCGCAAGTGAAGCCGCACAGCGCGATGCCGGCTGCGCGGTACACCACCCCGGAGCGCGCGGTGGCCGTCGCCCGAGCCCTGCAGACGGTGCGACCGGGCATCCTGCTGATGCCGGCGCCTCGACCACTGGGCTACCGGCCCGTCGTCCAGGCCGGACTGCCGGCGGCCCGAGCACCGCAACTCGTATCTCGCGAAGAGCCAGGGCGGTGCAGGCGCCCCCGACCTCCGGGCCTGGAGTGAATACATCGGCCGCTCAGGCCTGGAGGTCCGATCGGAGGCAGCGAGGCAGACTCAAGACATGATCGAGTACGTGGCCGCCACCGGAGACGGCCACGAGGTTCTGACCCAGGAGAGAAGGGGCTGTGTTGAAGCGAAGGACGGATGAAGCGGGGACCAGGGTCCTCGCGGCGCGACAGGAACTCGGGCAGGTCCGGCACAGCCGCCGGCGCTTTGACGGCGTCACCCACAGCCTCGCTGAGGTCATGAGGTGAGCAGCAGCAACCCCACACCGCGCGACTACAACAAGGCGAGCGTCCTTGAAGTGGTCCTGTCGCGTGCGCCATTGACCCGGAACAAACTCATCGAACTCACGGGACTGAGCAAGGCGACCGTGTCGAGGGCGGTCGAGGAACTGCGCGCCGACGGATTCGTCGTGGATGGGGGAGTTGATGCTGTCATCGGGCGTGGCCGTAGGTCGACGTACCTTGATGTGCCCCCGACAACGGGCCACGTCGTGGGTGTCAGTTTCGGCGTTGTGACCACTTGTGTGCTGGTGACTGATCTACGCGGCCGTGAGATCGAGCACGTGATCGTGCCGACGGTGGAGCACCACGATGCCTCCGCTGCCGGCGCGTGGCTGGTCGACCTGATCGAGCAGACCAGCACAACCGCACGAGGTCCACTGCGCCAGGTTGTCGCAGCTCTGCCCGCCTGGGTCCGGGGCGGCACCGAGGTCTTTCGTCCCGCCGACCCGATGAAGATCTTCGCCGGCGCAGGTCTCCACCGAACCGTTGAGGGCCTCGTCGGTGCTCCAGTGACCTTCGACAGTGACGCGAACGCGTCCCTGCTGGGGGTGCTCGCGGACGACGCGAGCATCAGGAACGCCGCTCTGTTCAGCGTCAGCAGCATCCTCAATTTCGCCACCTGCACGGATCACGAACTGGCTCGAGGACGCACTCCTGCGTTCGGCGACTTCGGTGTTCTTTCCTCCGGTGTCGACGACCAGACCCTCGACGGGCTGCTGAGTACCAGAGGGCTTCTCAGGTTCGCTCGTGAACACGGACTGGACGTCCAAAGCGTCGAGGACCTGTGGCAGGCGCCGCAGGACAATCGAGCGCGCACGGAGGTGGTCGATGCGTTCACCACGGCGATCACCACGGGCGTGAACGTCGTCGCCGTGACACTCGATCCCGAGTCCGTCTACTTCGTCGGCCGCCTGCGCCCCCTCGTGGAAGAGGTGCTCCCCGAGGTACGAACGCGACTCGAGCGGACCTTGCCGACCGTCCCGCGGATCGCGACCATCGCCCAGGTACTGGGACTCTCGACAGCACGCGGTGCCGTGACCGCGGGCCTGGCCATGACACACAATCGCCTCCGGGACGTGCTGCTCAGGGCACGCAGTCAAGGCCCGCAGCAGGAGCAATCCGCGCCGGCGTTCTGAGCGCGACGCCTGGCGGGGCGTCGCATAACACCAGGACGCGGTGCACATTTGCTACGAAGCCCGGGTCGGTGGAGGCCTTCCAGGTCGTTGTGGTCTGCCAGGAGACCTTGCCCTCGCCGGATACGGCGCAGCGTCTACCGGCTGGGCCTGGGCCTGGGCCTGGGCACGGCATGACGGTCGCATGCACCGCGTACATGCCGAAAACGGCCAGGCCGCGGGCAAGGTCCAGCCCAATTAGCCGGCCCACGCCGGGCGCGCCGGTCGAGGGGTCACTGCGCTCGCGTTCGGGGGACGGCGCGTCGGCCGTAAGGGGCCGGGGGTCTGGGTCATGGCCCTCAGGGTGGAAACTCGGGCCGATCATGGACTATCCGGCAGAAGGGTGCCGTGTCCCTGCCGAGTGGTGGGTGCTACCCCGCCGTGTGGCTGGAGCTGACTCGGCCACCAGCGGATCGCGGCGGCGCTCGCTCACTCGCTCAACGTGCCAGACACTGACGACTCCTGGACGCACCCGTTGCCCGTCCTGCCTGTTGGTCGGGCACGATTCTTGCGTGCCGCGTCAGCCGAGGTGCGCTGGGTCGCCGGATTCCTAGGTCCGTGGATCGGCAGGCGCGCGCGTGGGCGTTCCTCCGGAGACGGTCGCGTGGCCAAACGCCCGGACCTCCTGTCCGTCGGCAGCTCCGGCCAACACTTCGGCCGTGCCTTCCAGCGTGGACAAGAGCCCTTCGTCGACCTGGCAGACGCCTCGGAGTAGCGAGATCCGCTTGTCCGAGCATGAGTAGCGGTCGGTGCTCGCCCGAGTCGGGAACGACGAACGACGCCCACTACGCCCTTCAAGAGCACGCGGACGCCCACGACAACCTGCAGTGCATCCAGGTGGCAAGAACAGGGACGACCCGAACCGGTTAAGGTTCCACGGCACCGGCTTCTACCTCAAGACCGCCGCTCAGACGGGGGACCTGTTCGCCGAACTGCCCGAGGCATGCGACAACACCCTGCTGATCGCGGAGTCAGCGAGCGCGCGAGGGCCTTACGGCGGAGATGTGACGGTGTGGCCCTGACACCTCCGACCACTGCCAGGGCCGACGGCCATTCGGCCCTGTCTGTGATGTCCAGGCGAATGGCCAGCGCGTGCTCTCCGATGCCATCTCAACTCGCCGGTGTGCCGCCTTTGGCCGACGGGACCGGCGTTGCATGCGTGTGTGCCGGCGCGGTCAGTCTGTGGTGAAGCTGGACAGCATCGCAGCGGGGTAGCGGCTGCCCGCCGAGCCGTGGGGAAGGAGCTCGGTGATGCGGGCCAGATCGGCGGCGGAGAGCTGGACGTCGGTGCCTCGACGCCACCGGGCGTACGGTGGCCTCCGGTGCCTCGGAGGTGTTCACCACCGCCGCCGGCGCCGAGGATCTCGGGGGCGCAGCCGTCGGCCTGGAGCCCTGGCAGACCCGGACCCTGTCGAAGCCGGGCCGCACGCCGCTGAACATCACCGCGGTCCCCGCCCGCCACGGTCCAGTCGGTACCGAGGACATCACCGGTCCGGTCACCGGCTTCCTTCTGCACACCGACGACGGCTCGACACCGAGCGTGTACGTCTCCGGTGACACCGTCGACCTGGACGCGATGAGCGCCCTGGCTGAGCGGTACCGCGTCGACGTGGCGCTGCTGCACCTGGGCGCGGCCGGCTTCGAGGCATTCGGTGACATACGACTGTCGCTGACCGCGGTCCAGGCCGTCGAGGCCCGCCGCCTGCTCGGCGACCCCCTCGTGGTGGCCGTGCACGCCGAGGGCTGGGCGCACTACACCGAAGACCGCAGCCACGTCCAGCAGACCTTCGACGCCGCCGGCGTCCCGCTGCACTGGCCCACCCCGGGCGAGCCCATCACCCTGCACGACCCGCACACCCGCTGACACCTCACCCAGGGCCGCCGCCGGCGCACCGGCCCGCTCCTTCTACGCCGCCGGAGACGCGGGAGCTGCTGCGGTCACCGCACTGCACGAGGGCCTCGCCACCGTGCCGGACAAGATCATCAGCGGGCACAACAGCGCCCGGCAGCTTCTGGGGCTGACGCCGCGCACCACCGGTCAATGGCTTACGTAGATCGGCCTGTAGCCGACCCGCCCGTCCGCAACGAAGAAACGAAAACGAAAAGGAAAGAACATGACACCGGAAGTCGTGCACGAGCGCTTCGTCCAGTACCTCAAGGACCGGGACCTCGACGGACTGGGTTCCCTGTTCGACGAAGACGCCATGTTCGTACCGGGTCCGGGACAGAAGCCGCTACGGCAGGGCAGGAATCAAGGAACCGCTGAAGTCCTACCTCGATTCGCCCAGCACCATGGAGGTGGGGGCCAGGTCGGTCCATCAGAACGGCGACCTGGCGATGGTCCAGGTGTCCTGGCGGATCACGGGTGAGAGCGGCATCGTGGAAGGAAAGGCGGTCGAGGTGATGAGGAGGACGAGCGAGGGGGACTGGGTCTACATCATCGACAACCCCTACGGCGTCTGATTCTCGTCGTCCCGGCATCACCGCCGACGGAACCTCGTCACGGCAGCGGCGGCCGTATCGACTTTCTCGGGCGCCCAGGAGGCGCGTCTGGCCGGCCGCGGTCGTCAGTCCCAGGACCTTCCCGGCCCCTGTCCCCGGCACCGTGATCCGAAAACTGCTGACGGCAGGGGATGTACGGGACTGCCAGGAGGTCGGGCGGGCTCTGACCTCGGCCCGTCCATCGTGCGGGATGTCGCGAAGTCGCACGGCGGCACCGTCTTCGCATGCACAAGAAAAGGCGGCGGCGCGGAAGTCGGGTTCAGCGCGAACGGCTCACGACTGGTGCGGCGAGCCTCGCTCACGGCGGGCCGTCCGGAATCGGGGCTGGCTGGACGACAGCAGGGGGTCAGTCACCGGGCGGACTCCGGCGCGACTGCCGGTTGTTCGGCCTCGGAACCAGGCGGGACGCCGATGCGCAACTGCCTGGGCCGCTGTGCTCCAGCTGTGCGGGCCAGGGTGAGCGCGGCGGTCATGGCCAGAACGACGAGGGCGGCGCCCGAGAGGAGGAAGGCGTCCTTGACTCCGGTGAGTGCGATGGTGGTCGAGGCCACGAAGGGAGAAACGGCCAGGGCTCCCGCCACTCCGGCCTCCCACAGACCCAACGCCTTCGCCAGATGGTGACTCGGTATGCGCTGCTGCACCAGCGCGATCAGCGGGATGTCCGTGAGGGCCGAGGCCAGCCCGGTGGCGATCAGGAGCACTGCGGCCCCGGTGGTGGAGGTGACGATTCCGAGCGGGGCACGGAAGATTCCGAGCAGGGCCCAGGCCAGCACCGCCGCCAGGGCGAGTCTGCGCATCCGCAGGCCGGCCAGCAGGAGTGCCCCCGCCACTTCCGCGACCCCGGCGACGCCCAGCAGCAGGCCGTAGCGGCCGCCCTGCCCCACGACGGCGACCAGCCCCACCGTCAGGAAACCGCTGGTCAGAGCGAGGGCGAGCACGAAGGTCACGATGACCACCAGCACGTCGGGAGCGGCCTGAACGGCCCTGAGCCCGGCGGCGAGATCGGCCCACAGGCCCGCCTGGTCGGCGGCCAGGACGGGGCGGGTCACGCGGATGGCGGCCACGGCGCCCGCCGAGCCCAGGAAGGTCAGTCCGTTGACCACCAGCGCCGCCCGCATGGAGCCGTAGGCCAGCAGCGGCGCGAGCATGAGCGGGCCGACGAAGAAGGCGGCCCGGAAGGCGACTTGCAGAAGCCCGTTGGCCTGTTGCAGACGGTCGGCCGGGACGATCTGCGTGACGATGGCGTTGCGGGCCGGGGCGAACGGGGCGCCGATCAGGGCCAGCAGCGCCGTGGTCGCCACGAGCAGGGGCAGGTTCAGCAGGCCGAGGGCCAGCAGCACCGCGGCCACCGCCACCACGGCTACCCGGGCCAGATCGGTGGCGATCATCAGCTTGCGGCGGTCGTAACGGTCGGCGTACGAGGCGGACACGAACGTGGCCAGGAACGCGGGCGCGAACGCGGCCACGCTGACCACGGCGACGGCCGTCGGGTCCTTCGTCAGCGACCAGGCCAGCCAGGCGGTCGCGGCGGTGTACAGGCCGTCGCCGAAGCGTGAGACGGCCTGGCCGGCGAAGAGAAGCAGGAAGTCGCGGTCCCTGAGCAGTGACATGCCGCCACTGTCGGATCTCCTCCGCAACCTGATCCACTTATTAGGCAGATGGCTAATCAATGGTCGTTGGCGTGCAGAAAGCTCTCCAGGCTGGGAGCGAGATCCGCCACCTGGCCGGGCAGGAGCCGGTACAGGACGTAGTAGCCCTCACGGCGGCGTTCGAGCAGGCCCGCGTCCGTCAGGACGCGCAGGTGCTTGGACAGGGCGGCCTCGCTGACGCCGACGAGCGGGGCCAACTCCTGGGTGCTGCGCGGCCGTTCGGCGATCAGCCGGAGGGCGCGCAGGCGGGTGTCGTCGGCGAGCGCGCGGAGCATGGCGACGAGTTGTGCGGGAGGAATCCTGGGGCGGGCTTCCCGGGCGATCGACGAGACGGGAAAGACGAGCCCGAGGGGCCAGGGGCCGTCGCAGTTGACCCGTACGTGCGGCCACACATAGGCGCTGGGGGCGAGCAGCAGGGTGTCGCCGGGGCCGATGGCGACCTCGTGGTCGTGCGGGCGCTCCAGCCAGAAGCGTTCGGCATGCCGGTCGCTGCGCACCTCCGGCCACAGGCCGCGGAGCATGCCGTACAGGCCGCGCTGTTCGATCTGGTGCCCGGCCTCGCTCACCCCGGCGGCCAGTTCCGGTTCGATGCGGGCCCATTCCTCCTCGAACGCCTCCCGCCAGTAGCGTTCCAGCATGCTCAGGAACCTTTCGAGGAGCGCGCGGGGGTCGTCGAGGAGCATCGCGGCCATCGCGTCGTCGCTTTCGCTTGCGACACGCTCCCGCAGCAGGGCGCGTACGTCCGGTGCCCACAGCGCGTGGGGATCCCTGCCCTCGCCGCCGCCCGGCCACGGCGAAAGCAGCGGGACGGCGAACTCCAGCCGGACCAGCTCCGGGTCCGCCGTACGCAGGCCGGCCAGCTCGCTGGTGAAGTCTGCCAGCCCACCGGTCGGCCGCGGAAAGAGGAACTCGGGAAAGTACGAGCGCACCGCGTAGGAGAACGCCTCGATCTCCCGCTTCAGCGCCGGCGACAGCCTGCGCATCGCGCGTACCCAGCCGTGTTGGACGGGGTGGTGCTTGGGCTCCACCAGCACATGAAGGCTCAGTACGGCTTCCATCGTCGGCGAGTAGGCGAACCCCACCCGCTCAGTACCACCGGCGGGCACCCGGAACACGATCGTCATGACTCGTCATCCTCGCCGTCCGGCGTCCCCGGAGGGAGCGTGCCGCGCGAGGCGGTGGTCGGAAATGCTGACTTGACGAAGATGTGCGTCGTTCTCGCCGTGGGCCGTTAGCGCTGGACAACGGACAACAACAAACCCTGTCCATAATTTGGGCTCCGCAGCACAGCCAGGCCGCAGATCGGGCACGGACAAGGGGGTGGTCAGCATCGGCTCCGGCAGCGTCCATGTCACCTCCCATCCCTTCCACCCGCCATGTCCGCACCCGAGTGACTGCGCATCGCCGGGCGAGTGAGGTACGACTCCGCTCGCCAACGACACGAGGGCCCCGGCCGCACTCCCCAGGGGCGTGGGCATACTGCTGGCCATGAGGACCCCGCTCCGTACCCGCGTTTACGTGATGACCGTCGCGGTGCTGGTGTCCGTGGTGGGCAGCGGAGCCTGCTTCGGCTTCGTCCTGGACGGCTGGGTGGGCGCCGTGGTGGGCGCGACTACCACCAGCCTGGGCGCGGGATTCGGCATGCTTGTCCGCCCCCGGCCCGCGGTGGCTTCCGTCCAGGCCGTCAGCGGCGACGGCTATGCGGAAGGGATCGCCGACACGGTCCTGTTGAGCATCGCGATGTACGAGGCAGCGGTCTTCCCACTGACCCCTGACGGGGCGAGCGACGAGGAACAGGATGCCCGCCGCACCGTCGCGTACGGGCTCTCCGCCTACGACGGCCTGCCCCGTTCAGTACGCGTGTCGGCGGCCGCCGCGTTGGAGGCTCTTGACGACGGAGCGGACGCCGAACGTGCCCGCGCTGCCGTGAAGGAACTGCCGCTCGCGGTATACGAGTGCCGCAACGGCCGCTCTCCGACGGGTGATGCCTCTGACTCCAGCAGCGGGTAGAGATCACCCAGTTTCTAGGGCCCGATGCCTCTGCACGCCCGGCAGGCCGGAGACCTCGCCCGTTCGAGGGCGGCGGCTGGTGTCTTCGGCCGGTGCGCTCACGCCGGTTAGCATCCTGCCCGGCTAGTGCGTACTGCCGATCACTGCCTGCTTCCGGAGCCACGCCGACGGACGCGGGGGTCAAGGTCCTGCGGGGCCCGCTCCTTCCTGTTCTGCGTTCCGTCGTGTCCACGGCAGTCGTACGAACCGGTGTCGGGGGCGTGGCCCGGCCCGGCCAAGGAGTACGTCATGCCGAAGAGCCAGTCCACCGCCGCGCAGAGCGCCCGCAGGGCGAGCCGGAGCGGGGAGAAGTACACCGAAGCCCTGCGCCGCGCGGCGACCGGCGATGCGCAGCACGCACCTCATGTCCTGCGGTTCCTGGCGGAGCGCTCGGGGAACCTCCACTACCTGGTCGGCGGGATCGCGGGGGCCTGGGCACACAGCGGACAGCGGGTCCTGCTCCTCGAGGAAGCCGAGGACTACTGGCGTTGGACCATGAGGGGAGTGGGTCGCAGCCGGCGCCGCCGCAAGAAGGAGATCGGGCCGGCCACCCCGCCGGAGCCGACGACCAGCACGCTGTGGGCCTCGCCGGACGGCCCCGGCCTCCTGGCACGTCACACCTGCATGTGGCAGGTCCGCCACCCCTCGCAGGAGAGTCACCGCGGCTTGCCCCGCACCGATCGCAATCCGCTCACGGTGGCGGTGGCCGACGCCCTCGACGCCTACGACGTGATCGTCCTCCTGCCGAGGTACTGGTCCTACCCCGACCGGGAGAACGCGACAGCGCACGTCGTTATCGGAGAGATCGACATCTTCCCGCACACCGACTGCAGGACCGCGCTCCCCGGCCCCGGGGGCGAAGAGATGGGTGTCCCGCGAGCCCCGAGCAGAGCGCGGCGGTTCTGCGCGAGCGCTGTCTGGACTTCCTCTTCGGGTCTCCTCATCCACCCGTCCATCTGGGGGGGGGCGGGGGGCCGCCGCTTTCGCCGCTGTGCTCACCCTTGCTGCCGCTGTGACCGCGGCGCTCGCCTCCCTCCTGTCCTGACTCGTGGCCATTCTGACGCCAGCCCTCAGATGTTCGGGGCGGTGTGCAGGGCTACCGGAGAGCGATGACATTCGCTTCCGGCCCGGGGCCGTTTCCCCGCCTGCTGGGCACCTGAGAAGAAAGTTCGGCCGCCCCTCCCGTCTGGCGGGACGTGCCGCTGATCGGCATTTTCTTGCAGGTCAGAGCCGTGTGACGTGGCCTCCATGACAGTGGATATCAAGGTCATCCGGGCCGGTCAGATGTACCGCTACTACCTGCGCCAGACCGTCGTAGGCGACGGCCGCCGCCCGGCCCGCACGCCGCTACGGGAGGCCCAGGAGCAAGCCGGTGTCCCGGCTGGGCGATGGATGGGCCGCGGCCTGGCCGTGCTCGGAACCGCGCGCGGCAGTTGCTGCACCCCCGTCCGTCCGAGCGTGGAACTCCGGCCGGGGGTGTGCTGCTGTCAGCCCTCGACGGGCTCCGGGTGCCGGACGGCGTTCTTCACCGCCATCTCCACCTCAACCCGCAACTTGCCTTCGGCTTCGGCGTGTTCGGTAACGGCGGCCTGGAAAGCGGCGGATGCCTCCCGCCACGCCTGCCACTGCTTGTCGTAGTCGACGACCAGGTCGTTGAGGCGGGCGTGCGCGTCGACGGCTGCCTGCTCCAGCGTCACGAGATATTCGAAGGTGTGTGCCACAGCGGGATCTTACGTGCAGGTCCTTCACCGACAGCGCATGCGGCTACGGATGCCGGGAGCGCATCCAGCTGACTGTCCGGTCCGGGGTTTGGACGGGGCGCCACATAGGTGCTGCGGGGCCGTCCCTGAGCAGGTCGACCAACGAGGCCGCGAGGGCGGGCATGTCGCACAGGAGGCGGAACGGCGCCAGGTCCCTGTGGCCGCGCGTAGGGCGCTGACCAGGGTCTCGACGCCAGCACGGCCGGTGCCGTCCGGGACGAACAGCAGCCGCGGAAAGAGCGGGTGGCGCCGCCGCCACTCCTTCACCGCCGGTTCCTGGATGGTCGGCCGGTGCCCGGGGGAGGGCGGGAGCGCTCGCTGGTCTCCGGTGGAGTATTTGACCTACAGGACAAATACTGGCTACGGTAGCGGTATGGGCAGACCGAAGGGCTTCGAACCGGACGTGGTCATCGCGCAGGCGATGGAGACGTTCTGGACCAAGGGCTACACCGACACTTCCCCTGCTGACCTCGCGGAGGCGACCGGGGTGGCCAAGGGCAGCCTGTACCACTCCTTCGGTTCCAAGCGTCAGCTGTTCGGCAAGGTGCTGGACCTCTACGGACGGACACGTGCCGAGCAGGCCGAAGAGTTCCTCTCGCACCCGGGCACCGCCAAGGAGCGCATCCGTGCCTACTTCGTGCTGCTCGTGGACGCGGACCTGGACGGACCGGCCCGGCGCGGGTGCCTGGCCCAGAACACGATCGGGGAGCTCGGCGGGCGCGACACGGAGGCCACCCGCGCTGTGCACCGCATGGACGAGGGCCTGATCGAGCTCCTCGCCGCCCGTATCGCGCAAGGGCAGCGGGACGGTGACGTCGACCGGAGCGTCGACGCCAGAGCGCAGGCGCTGTTCCTCCAGAACACCCTCGCCGGGCTGCGGGTCATGGCCAAGACGTTCGACCGGCCGGCGCTCCATCGGATCATCGACATCGCCCTGACTGGCCTCTGAGACACCACACTTCGGGCGGTAGCCGCTTTTTGCGCCCTAATTTTTGACCCCCAGTTCAAGAATCTGCAGTTCTCCAGGAAAGGGAGATCATGGACCTTGGCATCAGCGGAAAGACCGCTCTGGTCACCGGCGCGAGTCGCGGCATCGGCCTCGCAATTGCTCGGACCCTGGCCGCGGAGGGCGTGCGGGTGGTGGGTGCCACCCGGACCATCACCTCCGAGCTGGAGGAGGTCGCCGCCGCGGCCATCTCCGTCGACCTCAGCACCCGCGACGGCGCGACGTCGATCGCCGATCAGGCGCGCGCCGCGGTCGGCGGGATCGACTTCCTCGTCAACAACGTCGGCGCGGGCGACCCGGACGGGCTGACCGTCGGCACAGTCCTGGACGTCGACGACGAGCAGTGGCAGCGGATATTCGATCTCAACCTGTTCAGCGCGGTGTGGACCACCAAGGCGGCGTTGCCGAGCCTCCTGGAACGCAAGGGCGCGATCGTGAACATCTCCTCGATCAACGCCCGCGTGCACACCGGCACGCCGGTCGGCTACGCGGAGGCCAAGGCGGCACTGACCCAGTTCGGCAAGCGGCTCAGCGAGGAGCTGGCGCCGCGCGGTGTGCGCGTGAACACCGTCTCCCCGGGCACCGTGGCCAGTCGGCTGTGGACCGACCCGGACGGATACGGCGGCAACGTCGCCGCCGCATACGGGGTCGGCCACGACGACCTGCTCGCCTCTCTGCCCGCACAGGTCGGCATCGCCTCGGGGCGCCTGACCGAACCCGAGGAGGTGGCGGATCTGGTCGCCTTCCTGCTGTCGGAGCGCGCCGCCAACATCCACGGCGCCGACCACGTCATCGACGGCGGCACCCTCAAGGCCGCCTGACAGCGGCTGCCCGACCCGGCCGCCCCCGTCCCCTCCCACCCTTCACTCCACAACCGGAGGTTTCACCGTGGACTCCACGCCGCACTTGTCCGCTTCGCATGACGTACCCCTGAGGGCGACCGTGTTCGCCGGCCACTGGCCGACGATCCCCGCCCAGAAGAGCGCCGAGGTCCCGCCCGGCACGTTCTCGCCGACGACCGCGACGCTGATCAGCGGCCCCACCGAGATCGTCCTGATCGACGCCCTGCACCTCAAAGCAGAGGTGCAGGAACTGGGTGATCTCATCGAGCGGACCGGCAAGCGCCTCACCACCATCTACGTCACCCACGACCACGCCGACCACTACCTCGGCATCGGCCCGCTCCTGGAGCGTTTCCCCGGCGCGAAGGCGGTGACGCTGCCGCACATCCTGGAGTCGATGCGCACCACCTGGGCCGCACAAGAGGCGCAGTGGAAGCTGATGTTCGGCGACAAGGCCGTGCCGCACGGGCCGATGCCCGAAGCACTGGAAGGCACGACCCTGTACGTGGACGGCTCTCCGGTCAACGTCATCACGGTCAAGCAGGCCGACATCCACCCCACGAGCATCGTTCACGTCCCGGCGATCGACGTAGTCGTCGCGGGGGACGCCATCTACAACGAGGTCTTCCCCATGCTCGCGCTCTCGACCCTGGACGAGTGGAAGGATTGGCTCGACACGCTCCAGGTCATCGAGGACCTCGCGCCGCGCATGGTCGTGGCCGGGCACCGTCGTCCCGACGGCGACGACCATGCCGTCGCGGCCATGCTCAGTCAGACCCGGTCGTTCATCCACGACTTCGCCGCCGCATCCGAGGTCGCCAAGGACACCGGTGAGCTCTTCGGCATGATGAAGGCGAAGTACCCGCACCACGCCAACGACTGGAGCCTGCTGGTCTCGGCGTACGCGACGATGCAGCGAAACGGCTCAGCTTCGTAGCCACACCCTGCCGCCACGGCGAACGGCCGACTCCGCGCATGCGAAGCCGGCCGTTCGACATTTCCGCCAGCCGGGTGTGTCCCAAAGAGGGCTGCACCATCATGTGCGGCCGTTACAGGTGATCGGCGATCGCGTCTGCCACAGCCTGCATGCCGGCGCTGTTGGGATGGAAGGCGCCCATGAGTCTTGAGCCGCTAAGACGCTCGGGGAGACCGGTGACCCAGGACTGGGGGGATCCGAGGGCGTGGTCACGGCTGAGTTGTCCCATGGCGACGAGTTCCGCATCGGAGCGGGTTGCCGCGCGGGCGAAGACGTCGGCGACGTGGCCGCCGAGGCGGCGGAAGTCGTCCAGGGTCGCCGCGTCGAAGGGCGTTGCGCGGCCGTAACTGGTGTCGGGTCCGACCACCGTGAGGTAGTCGACCAGGACCACCCGTGCGCCTTTCGCCCTGCCACGGACCTCCTCCACGACTCGGGCGAGACCGGCCGCCGCCCGGTCGATGTCGTCCTCCGACGGTCGCGGTACGCCGCGCCTCTTCAGTACCGCGCCCAGCGGGCGGGTGAGGGGGTGGGAGGAGAAGCGGCCGGCCAGGCCCAGCCGGACCATGCTGCCGATGTAGTGGAGGTCGTTGCCGCCGACGGTGATCGTCACCAGGTCGGCATCCGTCGGCAGGCCGTCCAACTGGGGCGCAATCGTGCGGAACATGAGACGTTGGGGCGTGGAGGTGATCGTCTCGGTAGTGGCTCCGCTCACGGTGAGATCCGTGAGCGCGGCACCGAGACGTTCGGCGAGCAGGTGCGGATAGTTCCGGGAGGAGCGGTGCGCTCTTTGGTCCGCGATCGGCTCGATGCCAGGCCCCGCTGCGTACGAGCTGCCCAGCGCGGCGATATGCCGAATATGTTCTGACCTCATCGAAATCTTCCCCTTGGGTGGTTAGTCGTCGCGCGCCCAGCCCGAGAACGGCGCCCATGCCCCACGCGCCGTCCCCACAGACCTCTCGCGTGAGTTCGCCCCGCAGGTGTACGGCCTTCCGCGCACCGGCGAAGGTCAGGACACCCGCCGCGACGGCGGAGGCGAACGCGCCGACAAAGTGACCCGGCGACCGCTGTCAGTCTGCTCGAGAGCCCTCGTACAGGGCGATGGTCTCCTGCGCCCTACGGACCAGCACCCCACGCAGCTCGGTCGGCTGAAGGACCTCGACGGCGGGACCGAAGAGGAGCAGCTGCTCAGCTGAGCCCAGCGAACGGAACCTCACCTGCAGTTGCACCGGATCGGTGCTCTCGGCATCGGCCGGCTCCGGCGGCGGCGGGGCGGCAAGCTCCGCACCGTGCAGAGCCAGGAACTTCGCCAGCATGCGGCGCTGGACCTTCACCGACACGTTCACCGGTGTGGGCACGTTGTCGACCCCATGACGCAGGCTCTCCCACAGATCAGCCAGCTCCACCCCGCTGCGCCGCTGGACGGGATCCTCGATGACCGTCGCCGAGAGCATCCGATCCGCCCGGAACATCATGGGCTTGTCGCGGTGATCGGCGATCAGATACCAGATGCCCGCCTTGCTCACCAGCCCATACGGATCAAGGGTGTAGGAGCGGACCTCGGCATCGCGGCCGTGACGGTAGCGCAGCCGAAGCCTCCGGTCATTGAAGACCGCGGCCTGGAGCACGCCGAGGTCGACGGTGAGCTCCTGGGGGCTGCCGCGCCAGCGCACCGGGTCGATCAGGATGCGGCGGCTGGCGAGATCGGCGTCGCCGCGAAACGGCGCGGGCACAGCAGCCATGACCTTGCGCAGCGCCGAACCGATCGCCTGCCCCAGCCCCAGGTCGGCGTGAGCCCGGTCGGTGACCAGGACGAACAGCGCGCGGGCTTCGTCGGCCGTCAGGCCGGTGACATCGGTGCGGTAACCGGGAAGCAAAGCGATACCCCCGTTGCGGCCCCGCTCGGCGTACACAGGCACACCGGCCGCGGACAGCGCCTCGACATCGCGGAAGATGGTCCGGACCGATACTTCCAGGCGCTCGGCCAGGTCGGTCGCGGGCACCTGCCCGTGGGTCTGCAGCAACAGCAGCAGTGACAGCAATCGGTCGGATTTCATATCTCAAGAATGACCCGGATACATGACGAAACCCGTCATGTATCCGGAGTGTGCTCCACGGCAGCTCCCCCCACCCCGACCGAGCCTCGGCCGGTGCACCAACGCCGCTCCTGCAAGGACCGGAGCGGCCACCCTGCGCGTCGGCCCCCGCTCATCAAAGCCGCCGCATACGCTCGGCTCCGCACACGTCGGCCCGGCCAGCCGCGCCGCCTCTCCTGCGGGTGTGCCGAAAAGGTCCCAGATATACATGACGGCACATGTCAGGTATCTGGTCGTACGTTCATGGGGCAGCAGCACGCGGCTCAGCACGAGAGCGAGCCAGCCGATGAGAGCTGCTTCAGAACCAAGACTTCGGAGGATCTCATGACCGGCATGGATGTCGAACGTACCCCTGACGAGCGTTTCGAAGGTCTCGCCGACTGGCCGTACGAGCCGCGGTACGTCACGGTCGGTGAGGGGCTGCGGATGCACTACGTCGATGAGGGGCCGTCCGACGGTCCGGTCGTGGTGCTCGCTCACGGTGAGCCGTCCTGGGGGTACCTGTACCGCAAGATGATCCCCGGCCTGGTGGCAGCGGGCCGGCGGGTCCTGGTCCCGGATCTGATCGGGTTCGGCCGCTCGGACAAGCCGGTCGACCGGGCCGCGTACACCTACGAGTCCCACATCGCCTGGACCGGTGACTGGCTGGACCAGCTCGGCCTCACTGACATCACCCTGTTCGGCCAGGACTGGGGCGGCTACATCTTCAACGTGCACGTCGGGCTCACGCCCGACCGGTTCGTGGCCGTGGTCGCTTCCAACACCGGCCTGACCGACCCGGGCTTCATGGCCTCGCTGACCGAGGAGCAGTTCACGCAGGGGTTCAGCGCGTTCCTGCAGTGGCGGGAGATGTCCGAGGCGCCCGACCTGACCGCTGCGCGGGCCATCGCCGCCGCTCTCAGCGTGAGCGGCGACGTCCTGACCGAGCAGGAGGCCGCCGCCTACGACGCCCCCTTCCCCTCCGAGCGGTACTTCGCCGGGGCACGGCAGTTCCCGCACCTCGTCACGCTCGAGACTCCGGAACCGCTCGCCTCGACGCTGCGCAGTGCCTGGGCCGGGCTGGAAGCCTTCGACAAGCCGTTCCTGACCGCCT
Source organism: Streptomyces sp. NPDC006332 (assembly GCF_040612855.1). NCBI lineage: Bacteria > Bacillati > Actinomycetota > Actinomycetes > Kitasatosporales > Streptomycetaceae > Streptomyces > Streptomyces sp. NPDC006332. The sequence continues at coordinate 72,865 of NZ_JBEXRA010000003.1, read as the reverse complement.
TCGCCGAACACGAACAGATCTCGCGCCCCTTCGAGGGCATCCTCCAGGCACGCGTCCCCGGCGCGAAGGGGCAGAAGCACGTGACGGTCCCCGACGCCGGTCACTTCCTGCAGGAACAGCAGCCCGACCTGCTGGTCGAGACCATCCTCAGCCTCGGCTGACAGCCCACCCGCACGACGGCCCCCCACACCTGCCCGCTTGGGCGGGTGGGCGGGTGGGTGTGGTGACGTGGCGGAGACCGGCCTCACCCCTGCCGGGAGCGGGGTCCACCCCGCGGGGGTGCTCTGTATGCGGATCGTTTCAAAGCCCGGTTGTCGTGACCGGCGCGTTCTTCCCCGCGGTTCCCAGGAGCTTTCCCGGTGACCGATTCCTTTGTCCACCTGCACAGTCACACCGAGTACTCGATGCTCGACGGTGCTCAGCGGTTGCAGCCGATGTTCGCTGAGGCTGCCCGGCAGCGCATGCCGCCATCGCGATGAGTGACCACGGCAACATGTTCGGTGCGTACGAGTTCCAGCAGGTCGCCAAGGGCTTCGACGGCGTTGAGCCGATCATCGGGATCGAGGCGTACGTCGCCTCGTTGAGACAGATCTCGGGAGCTGGAACGGGAAGCATTGAGTACCGTCTGGTCTCAGGGCGGGCTGCCGCTGTACTGGTCGGACCGTCACGCCCTGGCGTTGGCGACTCCTGAGCCGTCCAGGTAGTCGCGGACTCGGGTGATCAGTCCATTGCAGACGTGGAGTATCAGGAGACCGGGGACGCTGAACGTGGTGGCCTTGGCCGGCAGCGCTCCCACCACGACATGCTCGGCGATGCTTCCCGACGAGAACGGGGGGTTTGCCGGTGCTCAGGCCTTGTAGTCCGGGGCGACGCGGTCGACGAGCCGGAGCAGTGCCCACCAGGCGAGGTCGTAGGCCTTGTCGTCCTGGAGGTCGGATCCGTGGTCTTCCCCTTCCAGCTGGCGGGCACTGAGTTCGCAGACCTCGGGGTCGGGGAGGACGGGCTTGGCGCCCCCGGCCATGGCGGTGGTCTGGATCTCGCAGGCCTTGTCCAGGTAGTACATGCGCAGGAACGCCTGGGCGGGGGTCTCGCCGACGGTCAGCAGGCCGTGGTTGCGCAGGATCATCGCCGGGTGGCCGCCGAGGTCGGCGACCAGCCGCTGCTGCTCGGCGAGGTTGAGGGCGACGCCCTCGTAGGAGTGGTAGCCGAGCCTGCCGTAGAACTCCATGGAGATCTGGTTGAGCGGGAGCAGGCCCTCCTCCTGGGCGGCTACCGCGCAGCCGGCCCTGGTGTGGGTGTGCAGGACGCACCGGGCGTCGGGACGGGCGGCGTGGATCGCGCTGTGGATGACGAAACCGGCCGGGTTGACGGGGTGAGGGGTCTCCTCGACGGGGTGACCGGCCAGGTCGATCTTCACGAGGTTGGAGGCGGTGATCTCCTCGAAGAGCAGCCCGTAGGGGTTGATCAGGAAGTGGTGTTCCGGGCCGGGGAGCCGTACCGAGATGTGCGTGAAGATCAGGTCGGTCATCCGGAAGTGAGCCACCAGGCGGTAGACGGCGGCGAGTTCACGGCGCAGACGGAGTTCTTCCGCGGCGGGGGTGGGCATCGGGGGCCTTTCAACGAGGTACGGGCACGTGCGGGTGCGGGTGCGGGTGCGGGTGCGGCTTCGGGTGCGCTGGTGGGCGGTGCAGGGGGGCGATCGGGTCGTGCAGGGGCGCCATCGGGTCGCGGTCAGGCCGTGGTGAGCTCCGGGGCGGCCGGGGCGGGGGCCGGTGCCGGCTCGCCCGCCAGGCGGCGGCGCCACACCTCCAGGACCGTTTCGTCGGTCGGCCTGGTGACGAGGCTGGCGGCCACGTAGGCGACGAGGCCGGCGAGCAGGCCGTAGTAGATCGGCTCGTTGGCGAGCAGGCCGTCGGTGACCATGAAGGTGATCACCGTCGTACCGCCCGCGATCATCGCGGTCAGCGCGCCCGGCAGGTTGCCGCGCCGCCAGACCAGGCCTCCGAGGATCGGGACCAGCAGACCGCCGACGAGCAGGTTGTAGGCGACCGTGAGCGCCTCGATGACGTCCCCGAGGACACAGGCGATCACCATGGAGACGACGCCGAGGACGCCGATGGCGAGCCGGTTGGAGCTGATCTCGTCGTGGTCCGCCGATGCCGATACCGAACGGCGGCGCAGCCGGGCCCAGATGTCCTGGTTGGCCACGGTGGCGGAGGCGATCAGGGCGCCGCTGGCGGTGGACATCATCGCGGACAGCGCGGCGGCCAGGACCAGACCGCGCACGCCCGTCGGCAGGGCGTGCCTGACGATGGTGGCGAAGGCCTGGTCGGCGTCGGCCAGGTTCGGGTAAAGGGTCTTCGTCGCCATCCCGATGACGGCGCCGGCCAGGGCGTACACCAGGCAGTAGACACCGGCGACCGTGCCGCCCCAGGCGGCGACCCTGTCGCTGCGGGCGGTGAAGACGCGCTGCCAGATGTCCTGCCCGATCAGCATGCCGAAGGTGTAGATGAGCACGAAGGTGGTGATGGTCTGCCCGCCGATGGAGGTGAGGGAGAAGTAGCCGCCCGGCAGCCGGTCCGCCATCGCGCCGAAGCCACCCGCCTTCACCACCGCGATCGGCAGCAGCAGGACGAGCACGCCCACGCTCTTCACGACGAACTGCACCATGTCGGTGAGCGTGATGGACCACATGCCGCCGAGCGCCGAGTAGCCGACGACGATCGTGCCGCCGACGACCACCGCGGCCCAGCGCGGCACGTCGAAGAGGACGTCGAAGACACTGGCGTACGCGATCGTCGAGGTCACCGCCAGCATGAGGGTGTAGATCCACATGACGACGCCCGAGATCACGCTCGCCGCGTCGCCGTAGCGCAATGACAGCATCTCGGCGACCGTGTAGACGCGCAGCCGGGAGATGCGGGACGAGAAGAAGACGCTGAGGGCCAGCAGTCCGAGGCCGATGGCGCCGACCATGGCGGCACCCGAGACGCCGTAGGTGTAGCCGAGACGTACCCCTCCGATGGTGGAGGCGCCGCCCAGGACGACGGCGGCCATGGTGCCGGTGTACATGAGCGGGCCGAGCCGGCGGCCTGCGACCAGGAAGTCGCTCTTGGAGGCGGCGCGGTGTCTGCCCCACCAGCCGACGCCGATGATGCCGGCCAGGTAGACGGCCATGACGAGATAGTCGACGGACACGGGGGACCTCCGGGGGAAGGGGAGGGAGCGGGAAGGGGAGTTGGGGGGTGACATGACCGTAGCCACGGGGTGTACTGGGGCTGAAGTGCCGTTTCTGCCCAATCGGGAGATGATCATTGGACGAGTCCGACACCGCGGATGAGGCAACCGGCGCGTCGGGCGGCGCGTCCGCGGGCGCCGACACCGCCGCCGAGCAGCCGTCCGTGCGCCTCGGTGTGCTGCTCGCCGATCCGGGTCTCGGCCTCACCCAGGTCGCCGGACCGGCGGCCGAGGACCGTCTGGTCGGCACCGTCGGCACCACGGAACTGGAAGACCCCTCGCCCTACCTGGTCGGCGGTGAACTCCTCCTCACCTCCGGCGTACGGCTCCCCGACGACGCGGACGGCACCGACACTTACGTACGACGGGTGGTGGCCGCCGGGGTCGCCGCGCTCGGCTTCGGCGTGGCCCCCGTGCACGCCGAGGTGCCGCCCGAACTCGTCCGGGCCTGCGACCGGCACCGCATGCCGCTCCTGCGCCTTCCGCCCGCCACCCCCTTCGTCGCCGTCGGGCAGGCCGCGTACGCGGCGATCGCCGAGGCCCGCCACCGCGAGCTGCGCGAGATCTCCCGGTCCCAGTCGGCGCTGGCCTCGGCCGCGGCCCGCCCGGACGCCCTGCGGTCCGTCCTCGGCCAGCTCGCCGCCCACACCGGGGCATGGTCGGTCCTGTACGACGCCCAGGGCACCGAACTCCTCTCGGCGGGCCGGCGCCCCGCCGCCCCGCACCTGCTGCGCGACCTCGCCGTACGCACGCTGCGCCGGGACGGCGGCCCCACGGCGGCGGCGACCCACGACGTCGACCGGGGCATCCACCTGACCGTCCACACCCTGCCCGCCGGCGTCGACCGGCAGGCGGCCTCGACGCTCGCCCTCGGACAGGCCGCCACCACGCCCCCGACCGTCGTGCACCGCCAGGTGACCGGCACGGGGACGGTCCTGCTGGCCCTGCTCACCAGCCCGCGGCACGCCCTGAGCACCGACACCCGCAGCGTCGGCGCGCTGGTACGGCTCATGCTCGGGGCCACGCCCGCCGAGGTCGCCCCCGCGCTGGTCCCTGGGGACGGGGCGGCGGACGGTCACTGGACGGTGGTCCACGGCCGGTACCCCGACGGCGCGCCCTCCGTCGCCGGACCAGCTCAACTGGCTGGCCTGGCCGCCCTGTTGGGCACCCCCTATGTGCACATCGACGGCACCGCGCTCAAGGCACTGGTCCCCTGCGCTGCCGACGCCCGGCCGAGCGTTCCCGCCCGGGCGGCCGAGCTCGGTTGGGTCCTCGGCTACAGCGCACCCGCGTCCGTGGGCGATCTGCCGATCGCCGGCGCGCAGGCCGAACGCGCCCTTGAGCGCGCGGTCGCCGCCGGGACACCCGCCGTCGTCCACACCGCCGACCCCCTCACCCTCCACGCCCTCGTCGCCCCGGCCGACGCCCGCGACCTCGCCCGCACCCGCTTCGCCCCCCTGGACCGGGCCGGCCCGCCGGGCGCAGACGTCCTCCTCGACACGCTGCGGACCTGGCTGACCCTCCACGGCGGCTGGGACCGCACCGCTGCGACCCTGCACGTCCACCGCAACACCGTCCGCCACCGCCTGGCGCGGGTCGCCGACCTCCTCGATGTCGACCTCCAGGACCCCGGAGCCCGCATGGAACTCTGGTTCGCCCTGCAGTGGCTGCCGGACGCCCCGGCCGACCCACCGCGCACGCGCCCCTGAAGCGGCGCCCGCCGTGTGCCTGCGCCCCCGGAAGGCGCGTGGTAGCGTCCGTATACAAGGTGTATGCGATTGCTGGGGGTTGCGGTGACGTCCGGTCGGGAGAAGGCGTACGCGTATCTCAAGGACACGGTGCTGACGGATCCCGGTATGCAGGGCGCCTTCCTGTCGGAGCAGGAGCTCGCGGACCGTATCGGCGTCTCCCGCACACCCGTCCGGGAAGCGCTGCTGCAACTCGCGGCCGAGGACCTGGTCGAGCTGGTGCCCAAGCGGGGTGCCCGGGTGTCCCCCCTGACGGGACGGGAGATCCGCGAGCTCATGGAGCTGCGGGGCATCGTCGAACGGTACGCTGCCCAGCAGCTCGTCTCCGGTGGGGGAGCGCCGGTGGCTCAGCTGCGGTCCCTGCTGGAACGGCAGCGCGAGCTCACGGGTGCCGACCAGGCCCGGGAGTTCATCGCCGTGGACCACCGCTTCCACTCGGCCCTGGTGTCCGCCGTCGGCAACGCCCTCCTCGACCGGCACTACGACGGCCTGCGCAGCCGCCAGGTCCGTGCCGGAGTGGTCGCCCTCTTCAACCAGCAGGGGCGCCAGGAAGCGGTGCTGGAGGAGCACGAGGCCATCCTGGACGCCCTGGCCGCCGGTGACGCGCAGGCCGCGTGGGCCGCGATCGACCACCATCTGGAGTCGACGCTCAAGGTACTGCTCGCGGGCTAGCCGGCGCCTGGACCGGGTTCCGGGTAGGTGATCACCAGCATGGTGACGCCGTCCTGGGAGGTCCAGGGGCCGTGCGGCATGCCGGGTGGGCGGCAGGCGTACATGCCGGCCGTGAAGGTCCGGCCGAGCGTCAGGTCGTGCATCGCTCCCTCGACGAGGTAGACCTCCTCCCAGAAGTCGTGGCGTGCCACGCCTTGTGCGGAGCTGTCGGTGCCCGGCGCCCAGCGGACGAGCGCCGTACGGGACCCGTGTCCGGGATCGTCGGCCAGGACGCGCTCCTCGACACCCGGTCCGGCGCCGGCCGGGGTATGCCACGGTCCGTCGGGCAGATGGAACTCCAGCTCGGGCTTGCTCATCGCCACACCTCCGGGCGCCTGTTGGCCAGCACTGAGGTCCGCTGCCGGACCGCGGCGACCTCGTCGATGTCCAGGTCGGCCGCCAGCAGCTCGGGCTCGGCGCCCAGAGCGTGCCGTACGGTCCCGTCGGGTCCGGCGACGAGACTGTGCCCGATCCCCGTCGGGGCGGGACCCGGGCCGGTGCCGGGGTCGGCCTGGCCGACGGCGGCGAGCCACACGGTGGCGTCCAGCGCACGGGCCCGCGCCAGCAGCTCCCACTGCTCGCGCTTGCCGGGCCCGGCGCCCCAGGAGGCGGCCAGCAGGGTGGCGACGGCTCCGGCGTCGGCGTGCGCCCGGAACAGCTCCGGGAAGCGGATGTCGTAGCAGGTGGCCAGGCCCAGCCGGACGCCGTCCACGTCGATGACCGTCGTGCCGGAGCCCGCGGCGACGGTGTCGGACTCGCGGAAGCCGAAGGCGTCGTAGAGGTGGATCTTGTCGTAGGACGCTTCGACCCCGGGCCCGGTGGCGAGCAGGGTGTTGGTCACCCGGCCGTCGGTGGCCGGGGTGAACATGCCGGCCACGACGACCGTGCCGGTGGCGCGGGAGATCCGGCGCACGCCGTCGGCCCATGGTCCGTCCAAGGGCTCGGCGAGCGGTGCCAGTGGGGTGCCGAAGCAGGCCATCGACGCCTCCGGGAAGACGACGATGCGCGCTTTGGCGTCGGCTGCGCGCCGGGTCCATTCCTCGATGAGTACGAGGTTCTTGCCGGGGTCGGGGCCGGTGGTGAGCTGGCTCAGGGCGATCCGCACGGTGTGGGCCTCCTCAGGAACTGGTGGTCGTGTGCGTGTGCCGCGCCTTCGGCGCGGCGAGGGCGGCGTCCTCGTCGACGGCGGCATCGGGGCCGCGCCCCAGCCAGACGCCGACGACGGAGACGGCCGAGGCGGAGGCGATGTACACGGCCAGCGGCGCCCAGCTGCCGTAGACACTCAGCAGGGTGGTGAACAGCAGCGGGGCGACGGCGCCGCCGATGATCCCGGCCAGGGTGTAGGCCAGGGACGAGCCGGTGTAGCGCAGCCGGGGCGTGAACTGCTCGGCGATGAAGGCGGCCTGTGGACCGTACAGACAACAGTGGATCACCAGGCCCCCGACGACCCCCGTGGCGAGCGGCAGCCAGGTGCCACCGCCGATCATCGGGAAGAACACGAAGGGCCACACACCGGCGGCCGTCGCGGCACCGCCGTACAGCAGACGGCGGTCGACCCGGTCGGAGAGGGCGCCGGCCAGCGGCATGAGGAAGACCTGGATCGCGGAGCCGATGAGCACGGCCGCGAGGGCGGAGCCGCGTGACATGCCGAGTTCCTCGGTGGCGTACGTGAGGACGAAGACGGTGAACATGGCGTACAGGACGTCCGGGCCGACGCGGCACAGGATCGCGGCGACCAGGGCGCGGCGCTGCGTGGCGAACACCTCGCGGACGGGTGCCTGCGGCCGGGGAGTGCTCGGCCTCCATCGCCTTGAACACCGGAGTCTCCTCCAGCTTCGCCCGGACCCACAGCCCGAACGCGACGAGCACGCCGGAGAACAAGAACGCCACACGCCAGCCCCATGACTCGAACTGCGCCTCGGTCAGCAGCGCGCCGAGGGCGGCCAGCACGCCGTTGGCCAGCAGATTGCCCGCGGGTGGGCCGACCTGGGCGGCGGAGGCGTAGAAGCCGCAGCGGCGCGGATCCCCGAACTCGCTGGACAGCAGTACGGCGCCGCCCCACTCGCCGCCGACGCCGACGCCCTGCGCGAAGCGCAGCACGACCAGGGCGATCGGGGCGGCGACGCCGGCCGTCGAGTACGCGGGCAGGACGCCGATCAGGAACGTCGCCACGCCGATGAGGACCAGCGTGGCGATCAGTACCTTCTTGCGGCCGATCACATCACCGAGGCGGCCGAAGACGAACCCGCCCAGCGGGCGTGACACATAGCCGACCGCATAGGTGGAGAAGGCCAGGAGCGTGCCGGTGAGCGGGTCCTGCGAGGGGAAGAACAGGTCGCCGAAGACCAGGGCGGCCGCGGCGGAGTAGACAGCGAAGTCGTACCACTCCAGGGCCGTGCCGGTCAGGCTCGCGATGAAGGCCCGGCGGACGCCGGAGTGCCGATCGGACGCCTTCGCGTCGTCCTTGAGGGTGTCGGGCATGGTTCCCATCCTTGCTCGGGGGCATCGACGCTCGGGGCATCGACCTTCCGGCATACTTCTTGTATACAGGTCGTATGCGCAAGCCCTGCGCGACGAGAACTTCGACCGCGACGGGAACTTCACCGCGACGAAACCGGACGCACCGCCGCCGCGGTCCCGTCCCCCGACCTCCAGGAGTGCCCTCATGGCCGTACTGACCTTTGAACTGCCCGACGGATCGACCCGCGAGGTCGACGTCGTCCAGGTCCTCAACGCCGGGTATGCCGGACGCAGTCAGGAGGACGTCGCCGCACACGTCGCGGAGCTTGCCGAGCTGGGCGTGCCCGGCCCGTCCGTGACGCCCGCCCTCTACCCCGTCTCCCCTTACCTCGCCCAGCAGACCGACCGCGTCCACGCGCAGCACGGGCACACCTCCGGCGAGGCGGAGTGGGCGCTCGTCGTCGCGAACGACGGGGAACTGCTGCTGACCGCCGCCTGCGACCACACCGACCGTGACCTGGAGGTGCACGGCGTGGCCTGGAGCAAGAACGCCGGCCCTGACGTCCTCGCCCGCCGCGCTTGGCGCCTGGCCGACGTGGAGTCCCGCCTGGACGAGCTCACCCTGCGGGCCTGGGTCACCCACGGCGACACCCCGACGGAGATCCAGAACGGCACCCTCGCCGAACTCCTCACCCCCGCCTACTGGACCGATGTCCTGCGCTCCCGCGGCGATCTCGCGCCCGGCACCGTCCTGATCTCCGGCACCATCCCCATGACCCCCGGCGTCGACCAGTTCGCCGACGGCTGGATCGTGGAGCTGGCCGACCCCGCCACCGGAGACACGATCCGCCTCCAGTACGACGTCCAGTCCATGCCGGCACCCATCGGCTGAGCACCGGGGCGGCGTTCGGCATCACTTGTCTGCGATCACGGGGAGCCGTCACGGTCGGTGAGGGGCGCGTTCGATGCGCATGTCTGTGCCGGGGTGCGGTGCGCCCGCATCCCGCATTTCTGACGCCCCATCAGCTCTACGGGGATCGGGCCGGCAGAACGAGCTGCTGACCACGTCCTGGACTTGGATGAACGTGAACTCTCCTGGCAGGGCGTCCTGTTCGCGGGAATCGCGGTGCTTTCCGAAGCGGCCGTGTGCGGCAGGTGAGCGATGACCGTCCGGGCTCGGTGGCGGTCCGGTGAAGGGTGCTGTCCAAACGGCGGGTGCCCGTCGGCTCGTGTCCACGACCGCTACCGCCGGCAGTTGCGGGACGTGCCGCCGGCCACCCGGCGGGTGCGGATCGTGGGGGAGGTCCGCCGCTTCGTCTGCGCGAAACCGGAGTGCGACAGCGGACGTTCGCCGAGCAGATGCCGGGCCTGACCCGCCCCTTCGCTCGCCGCATGACAACGGGCGCCTCGCCGCGCGGTTACAGGCCCATCCCGCCTTGGTCCACGGGTTGCTGGACCGAGGTATGGGGATCCGGGCCGGTGCCAGTCACCTGAGGTGGGGTCGTCACACGGTGCAGCGGTACGCCAGAGCCGAAGACCGGCACCAAGTCTCGCTCCATGCGGGTGCCTGATCGGTGTCTGCGGCAACTGCGAGAGGAGCACAGCGCGGTTGCCATCGCCTCCAGCGAAAGGACTTTGCGCCTGTGTCCGTCCGGATGATGGGGTGGCACGCTGATCAACCACGATGAGGTGGGGGCCGTCCGCCCGTTGACCCTGGCTTGGGTGAGCCGGTATCTGGACATCGGCGAACGGGTCGTCGGAATCGTTGAATCAGGAGGTTGCCGTCCTCACGCTGCTCGCGGGGACCGGCGTGCCTGCTCCCGCACTGGTCGCGGCCGATCCGACCGCCGCGTACTGCGAGTATCTGTCGCTCCTGATGACATATCTGGCGGGCCGGACCGTCCTCGACGACGAGCGACTGGAGGCGCGCGTCCCCCTGCTGGCCCGTCAACTCGTGGCGATCCACGCGTTGCGACCCGCCGAGCGGCCCCGGGCATATGAGGCGTGGACGACCGCCGACGCCGTCGTTCCTCCAAACGGTGCCGACGCGGCGGCATGGGCAGCGGCGATCGACGTGATCCGCAAACCTGCGCCGTCCTATGAGGGGCGGTTCCTGCACCGGGACTTCCACCCCGGCAACGTGCTGTTCGACGTGGCGTTCCCGAGCCTGGCAGGCCCCCCGGATCACCGGGGTGATCGACTGGGTACAGACCTCCTGGGGCCCGGCGGACCTCGATGTGGCGCACTGCTCCACCAATCTCGGAACTGACCACACGGGCCGTGGAGAAGCGGCTGAATGCCCATGTCACCGCCCTGATGAACCAGATGAGCTGAGCCAAGACGGCCCGGGGACCGGGCGCGGTGGCGAGTGCCGGGCCCGGCTGCCACGTCCGGATGGCGCCGCTCGCACACCCGCACCAGGCACCCCGAATTGCACATTGGCTTCCAGCCGACGGCTCTGCGACGCGTCCGGAACGAACGGCGACATCACTCCCCGTGACCACTCGCCGTGACCGCTCCCCGTGACCGCTCCCCGTGACCGCTCCCCGTGATCGCTCCGCGACGGTCCCGTCCGGGGCGAGTTGGTAACCCTCGCCGATCTGGACCGGGTCGATGCCTCAAGCGGCTACCTTCCGGTCCTCCACTTCGCACAGCTTCCGGGTGCGGATCCGGCCCATGGTGGCCGGTCACGGGTGAGATGATCTTGTGGCCGTTTGGTCACGGCGTCGGAGCGCGTACAAGAAACTCCGGTGCGTCGGCTCGCGCACCTCTGCGATCATCCCCGAATGGCGCACAGTCTCGAATCGCTGGTCATCCGGCACACCCACCGCCTTTCCGCCCCCAAGGGCCCCAACGGCTCCGCCGGGGAAGGGGCCGCTGCCGCACGACAGTTCGACGCGGCGCTGATATCCGTGGGATTCAAGCTCTCGGGCGAGCTGCTGGAGCGGCTGTCAGGGCTGTCCGAGGCCGCAGTCACGCACACCGCCAAGCGAACGCTGCGCACTGTGAGCGAGATGATGGGCGACCACGTCCGGCACAATGCGTACTTCATCGACTTTCCGGCGAACGTGCCGGACACCGAAGAGTTCTGGATGCGGTGTGTGGCGAAGGCGCTCGGCGACGACACGTCCCGCGAGAACGTGCTGACGCAGCTGGCGCACGGGGTGTTGGACCTGCTCAGCCTCCCCACGTACGGCCGCTACCAGCACACCTACGAGGAGATGCTCGCGGCACAGGACGAACTGATCGCCTCGGCCGGCGACCGGGTGACCGTCCTGCACCTCGGGCGGGACCTGGACGACGAACTCACAGACCTGTACCTGGCCTTGGCGGGCAGTACGACGCCCCTGGGCGAGGACCACCTGCGCGACCTCAGGACCCTGGCCGAGCGATGCGCGCTCGGCCCCCAGCCGGAGGCGATCCCCGTCCGGGAGAACCGGGCGGTCGTCAACGAGGCCCGCCTCGGCGTCGGCGCCGACCTCCTGCTGGACACCGTCACCGATGTCCTGCGTCTGGCCTGCGCACTGTCCGGCGGCGACGTGACGCTCCAGGAGCCGACCCGGTTCACGAAGCTGTCGCGGCCGGTGCGCCGGGGGCTGCTCGCGGGCCTCGACGCGGTGGTCGCGGCGAACCCGGCGAAGCTCGCCGATGTGCACGCGCACCGGGAGCCGTTCAAGCGGCTCGGTGAGCGTCTCCATCCGCACGAGTACCCGCGCTGGCCACACGCCGCCGATGTGTTCGCCGTCGCGCGGGGCGAGAAAGAGGCGCGGTCCTTCGACAGTCGCGTCGAGAAGTTGCTCGACGAGTTCGACGTCCCCAGCGCGGTGAAACTGCTGACGTCCGCTCCCGGCAAGCTGTTCCGCGCCCTGGACCTCCTGCTGCGTATCGCCGCCGACCAGGAGGAGCGGGACGCTGTGGTGACCGCCGCGGTGGAGGTCGCTCCCGAGGTCTCCGGCCGGGTCCTCCTCGCGGTCCGTGAGCACTTCCACAACCGGGAGCGGGAGACCGACGAACCCCGCATCTTCGTCAACCGCCGGGGCCGCGCCTGGGTGACCCCCGACGTCCGGCCTCCGGTACCGGCCGCCGACCGCGACCGTCTGATCGCCGCCCTCGACACCGAGATGCGCCGTCGGCTCCCGGCGCCGGGCCGGGTGTTGCTCGACCCTGACGTCCTAGACGTGGCGCTCCCGCTCAGCGGCAGGGCGACCGCGGCCGGGTTCGGCGTGATGCCGCGGGGTTCGGTCTCTACTGTCGACGGCGAACTGCTGCGCTTCTTCGTGTATTGGAAGGAGACCGAGCGCCGGACCGACTACGACCTGTCCGCCCTGCTGCTGCACAGCGACTACAGCACCGACTCCTGGCTCTCCTACACGGCCCTCACAGCCGTCGGGGGAGAGCACTCGGGCGATGTCACCGAGGCGCCCGACGGGGCCTCGGAGTTCATCAACCTGTCCTTGGACCGGGTGCGCAGCACGTTCATCGTTCCGCAGGTCAACATCTACGCGGGCGAGAGTTTCGAGGAGGTCGAGGAGTCGTTCTTCGGGTTCATGCTGCGTGACGGTGAGCAGAGGGGCCGTCCGTTCGAGCCGCGCACGGTGCGGATGAAGTCGGAGCTGCGTGGGGTAGGTCGTGTGGCGCTTCCTCTGGTCTTCCAGCGCGGGGACGACGGCCGGTGGCGTGCGAAGTGGCTGCACCTTTGTCTGAAGGGCATCTCGGAGGCGAACCGGGTCGAGGAGAACCAGGTGTCGGTCTCCAAGGTGGTGCGTGCCCTCGTGGAGCGCGAGCAGCTGACAATGAGGTACCTGATCGACCTGATGTCCCGCGACACCACGGCCGTGGGCCTGTGGGACGGTGAGCCGGTCCCGGACGAGCCCGTGATGTACATCGGTCTCGAACGTCCCGAGGGGCTGCACCCGGACTCCCGAATCATCACACTCGAAAATCTGCGCGACTTGATTCCGGGCTGAGTGCTAGCGTTGTCGACGGCGAGGCCATGAAGGGGCTTCCTCCTCATTCACTCCAAATGAAATCAAGTTCTTTCGCTCTCCTCGCCCTCGACTTCGCTCGACTTCGACTGAGAGGCGCCCGCGCGGCGCCTCTCAGTTCTCGTGTCCGCCCACGGCTCAACACCGGGAAACCGGCACGACTTGGCCCCGAATCGACTGGTAACGTCGCCTGCGGCGAGGCCATGAAGGGGCTTCCTTCTCCTCCGCCGTGAAAGCGGCTCAAATGCGACGAGTCTCTTCGCTTTCCTCGCCTTCGATGCTGCTACGGGCGGTGCCCGCGCTCACCGGCGCGAGCGCCGCCCGAGCCGCTTCCAGGACTTGTCCCGAGTGTCCACGGCCGAAGAGGGCGAGCATCGCCAGGTCGGTATCGCGGTGGCGCATCCATACCTTTGCTCTGGAGGGTGCTGACGCGTTGATTCTGGGCCGTATCGGCGGCACCGAGGGTGTCTTCAAGGTCCTCATAGGTGGCGGGAGTGCCTGATGGCTCGGGGTGAGGAGCCCAGTTCCCGGCGGCAGGTCTTGTTGAATGCCTGGAGATCGGGGATACCGACGGTCGCGGCGATCGCCGGGATGGCCAGCGTCGAGGCGATCAGGAGATGCCGGGCGCGCTGCATGCGGCGGCGCCGGATGTAGCCGATGACTGTGAGCCCGGTGTCCTTTCGGAACAACCGTGTCAGCTGGGTGTGTGAGAGCCCGGCGGCACGGGCGATGTCCGGGACGTCCAGCGGGGCGGCCAGGTGCTCCTCGATGTGGGCCATGGCCGTTCGCAGGGCGGGGTGCCGGGATCCCTGACGGTTGCCGGAGGTACCGGGCAGGCCGGTCGTGCGCCACAGCGCTGTCCAGAGTTCTGCTGCGGCCCGCGCCGGGGACTGCGTTCCGGCCGCGACCGTCTGGCGCAGCATCGCGCTGAGCGCCGCGGCGTCCGCACCTGCGTCCTGTATCACCGGGACGCGGTGCCGCTCGCCCTCGCCCGGCAGCCTGAAGTGGGCGTACAGGTGCTCGCAGGGCGTGCTGTCGTAGTGGAAGTGCGCTTCTGTGTCGGGTGGTACGAGGCTCACGTACCCGGGGCGGATCCGATGCCTGAAGCCGCCGAACTCCAGGGTGCCGGAGTAGCCGTACAGATGGAGCTGCCACAGCCGCGGCAGCCGGAACACGTCGTGAGGGCCGGCGTACCCGTGTACGCCGACGCCAGCGTTCTCCACCTGCGGAGGCAGGTCGAGAGCGAGCTCCACGCAGGGCGTCATGGTGGACATTTACCAGTGCTTGCTGATTACAGCCCACGACTTCCGGGCCGCCTCTTTCTACCGTTGCCGTATGTCAACCACACGACAACTGCTGAGTTCCGCCCAGGTGGCTCGGTTTGTGGCACACGGATTCCTGCGCCTGGACGGCATCGTGCCCCGGGCACTCAATGAGGAGGCGCTCGGCGTCTTCGCTCCGGGACTGCCCTCCGTGCCGTACGGCACTCCTGTACCCAAGGCGTTCCCCGAGGGCTCCTTCGCCAGGCGGCTCGTGGAACTCCCCGCCGTCGCGGGCGCGTTGGAGAGTCTGGTGGGTGCGAATCCGACCGTCGATCACCATTTCGTGCACACCCGTGAACCGCGTGAGGGGAGCGCGCAGCCGCTGCACGCCGACGCCCTCATCGACCTGCGGACCGACGCCTTCGACGTGCAGCTCATGTACTACCCGCAGGAGGTCACCGCGGACATGGGCGGCACCCTCCTCGTCCCGGGCAGTCATCTGCGCCGGACCAACGAGTCCGACACCGGCCGCTATCAGAACTTGCGCGGCCAAACCCGGCTGACCTGTCCTGCCGGTACGGTCGTCCTGCTCCACCACGGCATCTGGCACGGCGGGCGGCGCAACGACAGCGACACCGTGCGCCACATGTACAAGATCCGTTTCAATCCGACCGTGCCGCAGGTGCGGCTGTGGGACACGGCGGACCTGAACGACCCAGTTGTGTGTGAGGAGCTGGGACGCACCTTCTCCTGGTATGAACCGGCCGCCGGCCGTCTGGAGATCCACAACCGGGTCAGGCTCTGGCGCTCGCTGTCCGCCGACCCCGCCTTCGACATCGCATACTGGGCCACCCGGATCGCCAACCGGCCGGCGCAGAGGAGCAACGCGTGACCAGTTCGAACACCGTGCGGCAGCAGGTTCTCGTCCTGTACCTGGGCACGTCCGCTCTCGACTCCCCGGTCATCGGATGGGCCCGCTACGACGGCACCGGCGCGACCCGGCCCACCACCGGGGACAGCGATGAGCCACCGTACGAGACGGGCGTCGCCGCGTTGGAGGACGGCTGGCGTCTCATCCAGGCCGCCCAGCTCGTTCCGCCGTATCCGGGTGCGGAACACGAGACCTCGTTCCTCAAGCACGAGTTCTTCTTCGAGAGGCTTGCTGGGGTGTGAGCCAGGACACCGCATGGCGCCTGTGGTCGCGGGTGTGCTCCTGGCCGACGCGGTGGGTGGTGGGAGCGATGCATGCCCAGCGTCTCCCGCTGCGGCTGCCCCTAGCACGTCACCTGCCTGGCTGGAGGGCCCTGCCCGCTCAGGCTGATGGCCGACGGTCGGCTTCCCCGACCCGCCTAACTCCACCGGCCACGGCACCTGCCTCCGCAACGGCAACGCCTGCGGCGACCGGACGGTGTCCCACTGCCTGGCGACGGGCGAGCGACCGGCGCGCGACATCGTCTGCGAGTAGCGAGTAGCGAGTAGCGAGTAGCGACTGGCGGCTTCAGCCCGGAAGCGGTGGCCAGGCACCCCAGGGCTGCGACCAGGAGTAGGTGAGCTCCCCTTCGTCGGTCCGCCATCGGCGAGGGGCCGTGGTGGAGAGCCAGTCCAGGGGTTCCACGCCGCCCGGAGCCCCGCCGTCCAGAGCGAGCCGGACGGCCGCGGTGAGGTCGGCGTCGGCCCGCGCGGTGCGGGCGGCGGGATCGACGGAGACGAACAGCGCGGTTCCCGAGCGGGCCACCAGGTCGAGGAACTGACGGTTCAGCGTCCACTCCGTCGCCGGCGTGCACGGTACGCAGTCGGCGTCCAGGGCGTAGAAGCGGTTGTGCTGGGCCAGCCGGAAGGCGAGGGTGTTGATCCCCATACGGCGAGTCCGCTCCCAGTGCCGACCCGAGGTGTCGTCACCCGTGCGCTGCACCTCCACGAGGCCGGCCGCCAGGTGCCCGACGGTGTTGCAGCCGATCACCAGCGCATCGCCGGCGGCCTCGGCGACGGCACGGTAGAGGGCCACCAGCACCTCGGCGGTGGTACGGGTGCGGTCGGCCAGCCGCCAGTCGGGGCCGGCCATCTCGTGGGGCATGTCCGGGTGGAAGCGGCCGAAGACGTCGTAGGTGCTGAAGTCATGCTTGATCAGCTCGAAGCCCCAGGCACGGAAGCGGGAGACGTCGGCGGCGACGGTGGCCAGCGTGTCGTCCAGGGAGGGATCGAGCGGTATCCGGCCGGGGCGGCCGACCTCCGTACGCATCCCCTTGACCTCGGTGCGGGACAGCAGCGGCCGGAACCACAGCCCCGGCCGGGCTCCCCGGTCGGCGATGCCGGCGGCCAGTCCCGCCATGTCGTCGAACACCCCCGGCAGACCGGTGTCCCAGGGCCCGCCCGGCGCGCTGCCGCCGCCCTCCGTCCAGCCGTCGTCGACGACGCAGAAGGGCCGTACCGGATGGCCGCCGGCGTACTCGGCGATGGCGTCGGCGTCGCGCAGCACGGCCTCGGGGCCGAAGTCCCTGCCGTAGGCGTAGTACCAATTGTTGCAGCCGACCACCGGTCGCGTGGGCAGCAGAGGGTCGGGGGACATGGCGGAGCACAGGGACTGCAGCGCCGCGTACGGGGTGACGGATCCGTCGGCTGCCACGCCGACCACCGTGGCGGCGGCCAGCTCGCGCTCACCCGGCAGCACCGGCAGCCCGCCGGAGCGCACGTCCAGCCACAGGGTGGTGCCGTCCTCGTCCACCGTCCAGCAGCACAGGGCGCCGGCCCGGGTGCGTACGCCGAGGCCGGCGGTGGTGCCGGTGGCGGGATCGGTACCCAGCCAGTACCAGGGCAGCGGCCGCTCCGGCTGGATGCCGCGCCACTGCAGGTCGCCGTACGAGCGCTCCCAGGCGTCGCCGAGCACCAGAGCCGGCCGCCCGCCCCCGGGATGGTGACGCCAGCGCAATGCCACCCTCGACAGGCCTTCGGGGCCGGGAGCCGCCAGCGCCACCCACAGGGCACCGTCCGGCTGTTGACGGAGCGTCACCTCCGCTTCGGGGGTCGTCCAGCGACCACTGCCCGAGGGCGTGGCGGTGCGAGGCCGGTCGTCCGCCGCCCCGGCGATCACATGGACGGAGTCGGGGAGGGCGACATCGATCTCGTGCATCCGTTTCAGCCTTTCACCGCACCGGAGGTGAGGCCCTGGACGATGTGCCGGCTGGCGAAGGCGAACAGGACCATCGTGGGCAGGATGGTGAGCACGGCCGCCGCGGACATCGAGCCCCAGTCGATGTTGAAGCTGGAGATGAATCCGTTCAGGGCCGTGGGGACGGTCTTGTTGGCGTCGCTGTTCATCAGCGTCACCGAAAGGAACAATTCATTCCAGCAGTTGACGAAGTTGAAGATGAACGCGGCCACGATCCCGGGACGCATCACCGGCAGCAGCACGCGGAACAGCGCGCCGAACCGCGACAGTCCGTCGATCATCGCGGCCTCCTCCAGCGCGTCGGGGATGTTCTCGAAGAAGCCGCGCAGCATCACCGTGCAGAACGGGATGCACACGGCGATGTAGACGAGCATGAGCCCGAGGCGGTTGTCGACCAGCCGGAGGTCGGTCATGAGCAGGTACAGCGGCCCCAGCGCGATGAACGAGGGGATCATCTGGGTGACCAGCGCGGCCATCAGCAGCGCGGACTTGGTACGGAACTCGAACCGCGCCAGCACATACGCCGACAACATCGAGATCGCCGTGGCGACCGCGCCCGCGACGGTCGCCACGAGGAGGCTGTTGGTGAGGTAGACGCCGAAGTCGGCCTTGGAGAACAGGTCGGTGTAGTTCTCCAGCGAGAAGTGCTCGGGCCAGTAGGCGATCGGGAAGCGGAAGATGTCACCCGGTGCCTTCAACGAGGTGACGGCGATCCAGTACAGCGGGAAGACGGTGAAGACCAGCCACATCCCCAGGAAGGTGAACCGCGCGGCCCGCCCGGCCGCGCTCTCCTTGCCGATCACGACCTCACCCCTCGCTTCTCACGCGTGGCCATCAGGAAGAACGTCGCGAACAGCAGCAGCCCGCCGACCACGAGGAGGCCGATGGCGGAGGCCTGGCCGTAGTCGCCCTGCTGAGTGATCCGGATCATCCAGGTGGTCACGATCTGTGTCTCGTTGTTGGGGCCGCCGCCGGTCATCCCGAAGATCAGATCGGGGAAGTTGAAGATCCAGATGACCCGCAGCAGCACGGTGAGGGCGAGCGTGGTGCGGATGTACGGGATGGTGATCTGCAACAGCGTGCGCACCTTGCCCGCGCCGTCCAGCGCCGCCGCCTCGTACAGCTCGTCGGGGATGGACTGCAACGCGGCCAGGATCATGATGGCGAAGAACGTGACGCCGTACCAGGTGTTGGCGATGAGAACGGCGATCATCGCCTTGTCCGGTTCGGCGAGCCACGCGATCGGCTGGTCGATCAGCCCGGCCTTCTGCAGCAGGTCGTTGACGACACCGAACTCGCTGTTGAACATCCAGCGGAACAGGATGCCGATGAGGAACCCGGAGATGGCCCAGGGGAAGAAGACCAGCGCCTGGTAGAGGCCGCGGAGACGGAAGTGCCGGCGCAGCCACAGGGCGAGCGCGAAGCCGATCACCAGCTGCGGGACGATCGAACCGACCACCCACAGGGCGGTGTTGGCCAGCACCGTGCCCCAGGCGGGATCGGCGAACACCTCGCGGAAGTTCCCCAGGCCCACCCAGGAGGTGTCGGTCAGGTCGGTCAGCTTCCAGTTGCGGAACGCCATCTGGCTTCCCGCGATCATGGGGTAGTAGGTGAAGACCGCCACGAAGACCGCGGCCGGCGCCATGAAGGCGGCGATGAGCAGCCCGCGCCGGGTGGTGAACTCCCGCCTGCGGCGGCCCGTTCCACCGCCGTGGCCGGACGGGGCACCCCCCTTGCGGGAAGGGCGCCCCGGCTCCGGTCGCGTCCTCGTCGTGGAGGACGAGGCGGTCATGCCTGCTTCCACTTCGCCGTCCAGTACCCGTCCCAGTCGGCCAGCAGCTCCTTGGGCGTCAGCTTGCCGAGGATCATCTTCTGCACGTCGGCGTCGGCCTTCTGCTGCCACTCGGTCCACCAGGAGACACCGCGCGGCTGGGTGACGACGAGGTACTTCTCCGGGTGCTTCGTCATGGTGACGTAGCTGGACCACGGGCCCGTCTTGTAGAAGGGGTCCTCGGTCGCCGACTTGAGGATCGGCACCAGGCTGTTCTTCTTGGTGAAGTTCGTGGACGCCTCGCCCTGGGAGAGGAACTCGACCAGCTTGATGGCCTCGGCCTTGTGCTTGCTGCCCTTGGCGACGCCCCATCCGGCGGTGGCCAGCGGCTGCACGGTCTTGCCGGAGGGACCGGCCACCAGCGGGGCGGTGTTCCACTGGCTCTTCGTGATCGACTTGGACTCCGAGACCGTGGCGATCACCTCGGGGTCCTGGAGCAGGAAGGCCGTGGTGCCGTTGGAGAAGCCCTCGACCATCTCCGGATAGCCCCAGGAGACCGACGACTTGGGGGAGGCCTGCTTGAACAGCTTGAGGTAGGTCTCCATCGCGTCGAGCGCCCCCGGAGCGGAGAAGATCGTCTTCCCGTCCTTGAGTTTGAACCCGTTGGCGGGGTCGACGTCGTCGGCGACGTAGGCCTCGATGATCGCGGAGGCGTTGCCGTTGGCGTTGGCCCCGCCCCGGAAGGCGTAGCCGTACTGCCGCTTGGCCGGGTCCTGGATGGCGGTGGCCTGCTTCAGCAGGTCATTCCAGGTGGCCGGGGGCTCACTGAAGCCGGCCTTCTTGATCAGGTCGGTGCGGTAGAAGAGGCTCAGCCCGTAGAAGCCGTACGGGATGAAGTAGGTCTTGCCGTCGGCGTCCGTCGAGGCCTTGACGGCGTTCTCCGTCATGGCCTGCCAGCCCTTCCAGCCCGTCAGGTCCTTCTTCATGTCGTAGAGCCAGCCGTTGTTCGACCAGGGGCCGACGGTGGTGTCGCGCACCTCCAGGGTGTCCACGCCGGTGCCGGACTGGAGCATCTGCTGGATCTTCTGGTCGGCCTGCTCGGTGGGCGGCGAGATCAGATTGACCTTGATCTTGGGGTTCTGCTTCTCGAAGTCGCCTATCAGGCCCTTGAGCAGATCGGTGCGAGCGGGGTTGGTGAGGCTTTCGACCATGTTCAGGGTGACCGCGCCGCCGGCACTGCCGCCGGGGCTCATGGTGGAACAGCCGGTCAGGACCAGCGCGGCGGCTGTGGCGAGGGCTGCCGTCCTTCTTCTCATCGTGCTGACCTCTTCGGTGGAGGGGAGGGGCGTGCTGTCGTGCGCAGCTACGGCGTGCCGTGCTGCTCGCGGGCCGCGCGGGCCCAGTCGCCGAGGACGGGGACGCAGGCCTCGGCGAAGTACTCGTAGTCGGCGGCGGTGTTGTAGACGTGGGCGGACACCCGCAGGTAGCCGACGCCGCCGAAGCTGGTGAAGGCCGCCTCCACGCCCAGCTCCAGGGCCACCCGGTCGCGCAGCGCGTCGGCCTCGACGCGGGTGGCCCCCAGACCCGGGGGCAGCCGCACGAGCCGCATGCCGGGCACGGGCATGCCGACGTCCACCCGCCCCCCGGCATCGGTGAACTCGCCGGCATCGGTCTTCTCGGCGAACGCGGCGCCGATGACGTGCTCGGCGTAGCCGGCCAGGTCGTCCATGTAGCGGCGGGCGGTGTCCCAGCCCCAGGTGTGCTCGATGAAGTCGAGTGCCGTCGGTGCCGCCAGATAGGAGGTGGCGTCCAGCGTGCCCTGCTGGTCGAAGCGGTCGGGATACGGGTCCGGGGCGCCCCACGAGTCGATCAGCGGGTAGAGCTGCTCGCGCGAGGGGCCGCCGGCGACCAGTGCCGCGGTGCCGCGCGGTGCGCAGCCCCACTTGTGGAGGTTGCCGACCCAGAAGTCGCATGTGTCGCCCGTCGCACCGGCGAGCGGGGCGGCGAGGAGACCGGGGGCGTGCGCGCCGTCCACGAGGAACGGGATGTCACGCCGGCGCAGCTCCGCGCCGATCAGCTCCACCGGCATCCGGCGCGCCGTGGGCGAGGTGATCTGGTCGACGACGACGAGGTCGGTGGCGTCATTCACCTCGGCGATCACGGCCTCGTACGCCTGCTGCTCGTCCGCGTCCAGCGGTACCTCGGCCGTGCGGACCCGGCCGCCCCAGCGCCGGGCCAGCCGTTCGGCGCCCATGGTCACGGCCCCGTATCCGTGGTCGGTGACGAGGATCTCCCCGCCGCGACGGCGCGTGAGGGAGGCGTACACGACGCTGGCGCCGGCGCTCGCGTTCGGCACCAGGGCGAGATCGTCGGGGGCGGCCCCGAGGAAGGCCGCGAGGTCGACCCGGGTGGCGGCGAGCCGTGGCGGTAGCGCCGGGAACCACACCACGGGGGAGCGTTCCATCTCCGCGCGCAGCTGGTTCTGCCGCTCCTGTGCCACCAGGGGGACCGCCCCGAACGAACCGTGGTTCAGGTGCCGCAGGGCGGGGTCCAGGGACCAGGCCCGGTCGGCGGGCCTGCCGTTCACCAGCAGCAGGGGGTTGGGCGCGGTGGTGACCTCGGTCTCGCTCACAAGACTCCACTTCTGCCGCACGGGGCGCCTCGGCGCGTATCAGGACGTCAGTCAGGACATCAGTGGGATATCAGATCCTGCGCCGGGAGACGTATGATGACTTGGATGCTGGCACGTCGATTTCAGGCCTACAAGAGCCCTGCAAGGAAAAGTCATCAGATGACTCGCGTTCGATACGGGGGAGACATCTGATGACTGGACCTCGGTAGAGTGCACCGGGAAGGGCCCTGGCCGTGCCACGGGCCCGCCAGGGGAGGAGACCGATGTCCGCAGTCGACAAGGCGTTCCACGGCCTACGGCACATGATCGCCACGGGCCGCCTCGCCGCGGGGGAACGCATCCCGCCCGAGGGCGATCTCTGCGAGGAACTCGGCGTGTCGCGAGGCTCATTGCGCGAGGCCGTGCGCATGCTCGCCGCCCTGGGAGTGATCGAGCCGCGGCACGGCTCCGGCACGTACGTCTCCCAGCTCAGGCCGGAGGACGTCATCGGCAGCCTCTCACTGACCCTGGAACTCCTGCCGCTGTCCGGCCTGCTGGAGGTCTACGAGATCCGGCGGGTGCTGGAGGCCCATGTCGCCGCCCAGGCCGCGGCCCGCTGCACCCCGGAGGAGGTGGGGACGCTCTTCTCGCTCATCGAGTCCATGGAGGCCACCGACGATCCCACCAAGGCCTCCGAACTCGACCACCGGTTCCACTCGGAGATCGCCCGGATCGGCGGTAACCCCACCCTGGCCTCACTGCTGTCGGTGTTCCGCGCACGCTCCCGCAAGTACCAGGTCTTCACCCTCCCCGAGGGCCCCGAACTGCGCCGCAAGAGCGACGAGGACCACCATGTGCTGGCCACCGCCATAGCCGAACACGACCCCGTCGCCGCGGCCGGCGCGGCCCAGGCCCACGTCGCCCAGACCGAGCGATGGTTGCGCGCCTTCACGCCTCCCGTGGAGGAGGACGACGACACGGACTGACGGTGCACGGGGCGGGCGCCGTGTGACGGCGGCGACGCTCTCCCAGGAGGAGGTGTACGACGCGGAGGCCGTCGCGGACACCGCCAGGTTGGCCGGTGGCTGGGCGCCCCGGTTGTACACCTCGACCTCGGTGAGGCCCGTCCTGGCTCCGGAGGCGTTGGCAGCACCTGATCGCGGTCGTCGATGTCGGCGTCGGTGCGGCCGGCGTCGCGGGCGAGCGCCGCGATATGGGTGATCAGGGTGGTGGCGCGCGTCACCATCAGGCCGTCGAACTGGCCCGAAGTGCCCGCGCCGACCTGGTAGTCATGGACCTCCGGATGCCCGACCTCGACGGTATCGAGGCGACCGGTCTGATCGCCGCCGACGAGGACCTGGCGGGCGTGAAGGTGCTGGTCCTGACGACGTACGACACGGACGAGCACGTGGTGGAGGCGCTGCGCGCGGGCGCGTCGGGCTTCCTGGTCAAGGACACCAGGCCCGCGCAACTCCTGGACGCGGTCCGCACGGTGGCGGCGGGCGAGGCACTGCTCTCACCGGGTCCCACGGCCCGCCCGATCGCCCGCCTCCTGCGCGACGCCGAGGCACCGACCCAGACGGGCGGCTCCGAATGCCTCTCGGAACGGGAACGCGGGGTGCTGAGACTGGTCGCCCGGGGCCTCGACAACACGGAGATCGCGGAGACCCTGGGCCTGAGCCCCCTGACCGCGAAGACCCACGTCAGCCGGATCATGGGCAAGCTGGGCGCGCGGGACTGGGCCCAGCTGGTGATCGTGGCGTACGAGCCGGGGGTGGTGACGCCGGGGGCGGGGTTGGAGCAGTTCGAGACCGACATGCTCGCCGACTTCGTGCTGCGCGGGCCTGGCGGACGGCACCACCCGCGGGGACGTGGGACACCTGGACCAGATGCGGTCCTGGTTCGGTCGGCCGCTGGGCCGTGAGCTGGCCACCTGCCGCAAGTTCACCCCGACCGCACGAAACTACACCGTATCGAAACTGATGTTCCGGGGCAGCACGCGGCCTTGCAACTGCCACTCGGGGTCGAGGTCGATGCCGAGACGGTCCAGAACCGTGGGGGCTATGTCGATGAGCCGGGGATCGTCGAGGCGCGTGCCGCCCGGCGTCCCGGGTTCGGCGAGGATGACGAAGACCTCTCGCTCAGCATGGGTGTCGCCGCCGTGGCCGCCGGCGTCGAGATGGCCGTGATCCGTGGTGACCAGCACGGTCCAGTGCTCGTCGGTTCGGGAGGGGCGGGCCTCTATCGCCTCCAGGAGGCGACCCAGGTGGGCGTCCTGGTCCCGCAGAGCTCTGTCGTAGGCGGGACTGAAGGGGCCCGTGTCGTGTCCGGCCTCGTCGGTGGCGCCGAAGTACACGAACACGGCGTCCGGGTCGTCTTCGGCGAGCAGGCGCGCGACGTTGTCGGCGACGAGGGCGTCCGACGGGCCGTAGCCGTCGCGGTCGCCGTCGTAGTGCACGAGGTCGCCGATGGCGGAGCCCAGCGTGCCGCGGCGTACCAGTTCCGCCCAGGACACCGCCGCCGCCGTGCGCAGACCGGGCCCTACGGTGGTCGCGCGGGTGAGGAAGTCGGGGTAGCGGAGGTAGTCGGCACCGGTGAAGTCGTTGCCGGTCACCCCGTGCCGGTCGGGCCACACCCCGGTGAGCACGCTCGACCAGCCGGGCCCGGAGTCGGTGTAGGCCATGCTGGTCGTCGGCCCCGCGTCGGCCTGACCGTCCGCCTCGCCGTAGGGCAACAGGCTGGTGCCGTGGGCACCCGAGGCCAGCAGACCATGCAGGACGGGCGCGACGGACGGCGAGCGGGTCAGCCGGTCGTAGCGCAGCCCGTCCATACCGACGACCAGCACCCTGCCGTGTGGGGTGGGGCGATGCGCGCGAAGCATGGGGGAACTATAGGGGAAGCCTTGACCCCTGATCTTGGTCACACGAGACACTAGATCTCGAGGATCTGAGAACGGACATCCCGTGGTCATGAAGAACTACCCGCCGGAGGTCAAGGCGGACGCGGTCGCGCTGCACCAGTCGCGGCCGGGAGCGACGGCCAGGTCGGTCGCCGCTGATCTGGGAGTCAACCCGGAGACAGGGGAGGAGCGCGAGATCCTGCGAGGGCGAAGTATTTCGCCGGGGAGACGCGCTGGTGAACCGCTTCCAGTTCGTCGCAGACCACCAGCGCCGCTTCGGCGTGAAGCGGCTGAAACAGCATCCTGGGCATCGCCCGCTCGAGCTTCTACTACTGGCGCAGGACCGCAGCCAGCCAGCCAGCCGGGCGGCCCGGCAGACGGCCTCGCCGCCCGGATACGCACGGTTCACCAGGACTCGGACGGCACCTACGGCGTCCCCGGGATCACCGCCGAACTGCGTGAGACAGGTGAGCTGGTCAACCACAAGAGGGTCGCCCGGATCATGCTCCAGGTCGGGCTGGCCGGGCTGCGGCTGCGCAGGAAGCACCGCACCACCATCGCGGACCCGGCCGCCTCGAAGGCCGCCGACCTCATCGGCCGCGACTTCACCGCCGCAGCGGTGAACACGAAGTACCTCGGCGACATCACGTATCTCCCGCTGGCCGGCGGGAAGTTCATGTATCCGGCCACGGTCATCGACTTCGCCTCCCGGCGCCTGGCGGGCTGGGCGATCGCCGACCACATGCGCTCCGAACTGGTCAACGAGGCCCTGGCCGCCGCCGAGCGGTGCCGCGGCAGCCTCGCCGGCGCCAGCCAGCTGCGCGGCGGCGACGGTCGCGGCGGGGACCTCGCCGCGGATCGGCGGGGTTCAGGCGACGACCCGGGCACGCCCGCGACCTTCGCCGTGACGATGGTCATGTGGGCGGAGGCGGTCAGCGGGTAGCGGCCCCGGGGATGCAGGCGCCCGCGGCCTGGACGGGAATTTCGCCGGACCGACGCCGCGGAAGCCGCCCGAGGCTGAGGCACCCCGCGTCACTCCGGGCGCATGGGTGAACCGGGGGACGGCACAAGGCCGTTGTGGCGCGACCGGGACTTCCTGCTGCCCCTACCGGCCGGTCCGGCGCACACGTCGACCGGTGGGGCGGCAGGCGGGACAGGTGGTCACGGTGACTCCGCGGCCCGGACGCGGGCCAGTACGTCGCGGATCATCCCGGCGCTGATCATGAAGTGTTCGCGGGCGATCTCCTCGGCACGCTCCGGCTCGCCCGCCGCGATGGCCTCGTACAGGGCCGTGTGTCCCTCGCCGGCCCGGTGGAAGTGTGTCCGCTCGCCCCGACCCCAGGGTTCGACCGGGAAGCCGAGACTGATCCGGGTCAGCAGGTCCCGGCTGAGCAGGGCGATCTGCGGGTTGTGAGTGGCCGCGCAGATGCTCCGGTGGAACGCGCTGTCGGCGGCCTGTTCCTCACGGGGGCTGCTCGCGGAGAGGTGAGCGGCCAGTGCCTCGCGCATCGGCTCCAGGTCCTCGGGCTTCCGGCGCCGGGCGGCCGTCGCGGCCACCATGCCTTCCACCAGCCCGCGCAGGTCGAAGAGTTGCTCGAGCTCCTCCCTCCGGGGCAGCAGCGTACGGCGGACCGCGGCCCCGGAGGACGCGGTCCAGCTGTCGCGGACGAAGGCGCCGCCGTTGCGGCCCCGGCGGGTCTCGATGACACCGAGGGCCTGCAGGCGGGCGACGGCCTCGCGCACGGTGGGGCGGCTCACCTGGAGCAGCCCGGTGAGCTCGCGTTCTGGCGGCAGCCGTTCGCCCGGCAGGAAGTCCCCGACGGCGATCGCGGTGAGCAGCCGGTCGGAGACCTCGTCGACCGCCGAGGCCACGCGGACCGGGCGCAGCGAGGACGTCGGTGTACCGCCGAGCAGGACACGGTCGAGCACGCGGGAGAACTCGTCCTCCGGTTCCGGAGACGTGGGCTCCTGTGACACGGGCTCCGGTGCTTCACGTTCCCGTGACCCGGGTTCCGGTGACTCAGATACGGATGTCAGGAGTCCTCCCCAGCAAGCGACGCCTCTGTAAACGCGCGGGCTCCGCGTGAACTCGCCGTTACGTCTCGCTCAGCCCCGACCAAAAGGTCTTGTGCGCTGACCTTTTACCCCTTCACTATCTCATCCATCCGTCACACCCATCTCGTTTCAGACAGAGGTCGGCTGATTCCCGGCCGGTCTGGGAGGCTTCTTCGTGGCGATCCCCGAACCGAACCACACCGGAACCGTCGACTTCAACGGCTGGTCCACCTGGTACCGGATCACGGGCGAGCCGTGCAGGACACCCTTGGTCGTCCTGCACGGCGGGCCCGGCGCCGGTCACGACTACACGCTGAGCATCGCGGGTATCGCCCGACAGGGCCGCCCCGTGGTGCACTACGACCAGCTCGGCACCGGGCTGTCCACCCACCTGCCCGACAGGGGCGCCGACTTCTGGACCGTGCAGCTCTTCCTCGACGAGCTGGACTGCCTGCTCAAGACGCTGGGCATCGCCGACGGCTACCACCTCCTCGGCCAGTCCTGGGGCGGCATGCTGGCCGCCGAGCACGCCGTACGCCGGCCGTCCGGCCTGCGCGGCCTGGTCATCGCCGATTCCCCCGCTTCCATGGAACTGTGGCTGGCGGCGGCGCGCGAGCTGCGTGCGGCCCTGCCCCCTCAGGTGCAGCACACCCTGCTGACCCATGAGACGGCCGGGACCACCGACCACCCGGACTACCGGGCCGCCGAGCAGGTCTTCAACGAGCGCCATGTGTGCCGTCTGGTCCCCAACCCGCCGGAAGTACAGGCCACCTGGGACAACATCGAGTCCGACCCGACCGTGTACCACACGATGAACGGGCCCAACGAGTTCCATGTCGTCGGGACGTTGAAGGACTGGTCGGTCATCGACCGGCTGCATCTGATCAAGGCGCCGACCCTGCTGGTGTCCGGACGGTACGACGAGGCGACTCCCGAGACCGTCAAACCCTTCGCCGACCACATCCCCGACGTGCGCTGGCACTTCTTCGAGCACTCCAGCCACATGCCGCACGTCGAGGAGGAGGAACTCTTCCTCCGGGTCGTGGGCGCCTTTCTCGACTCCACCGACTGATCCTCCGACGGGAGTTCCCTGGATGTCCCGCACCACAAGACGGACCGCGGTCGCCGCCGCCACCGTCGCCCTCGCCCTGACCGCCGCCGCCTGTTCGTCCTCCGACGACGGCTCCTCCTCCGGCCCGACCGCGTCCACGTCGGGCTCCGGTTCGGCCGCGTTCCAGCCGCAGCACAAGGGCGGCACACTGAAGCTCGTCGCCCACGCGGCCGCGGGCAGCTTCGACCCGCAGGTCAACTACACGCTCCAGTACTGGCAGTTGTACCAGTCGATGTACGACGGGCTGCTCTCGTTCAAGAAGGTCGGCGGCCAGCAGTCGTTCACCGTGGTCCCGGACCTATCGGCTGCGATGCCGAAGGTGACCAACGGCGGCAAGACGTACACCTTCACCCTCCGCAAGGGCATCACCTTCTCCAACGGCAAGGCCCTGACGACCGACGACGTGGTGGCGTCCTTCCAGCGCCTCTTCAAGGTCTCCAGCCCCACCGCGGGCACGTTCTACAACGGCATCGTCGGCGCCGACGCCTGCCTGAAGACGCCGGCCTCCTGCACACTCAAGGGCGGCGTGACCGGCGACGCGGCGGCCGGAACGGTCACCGTCAACCTCACCGCCCCGGACCCGGAGTTCCCGTACAAGCTGGCCGTCCCGCACGCCAGCGTCGTACCGAAGGACTCGCCGGCGAAGGACGCCGGCACCACGCCGCTGCCGACGACCGGCCCGTACATGGCCGCCTCGTACGACCCGAACCGGGCGCTGGAGTTGGTGCGTAACCCGTACTTCAAGGAGTGGTCGCGTCAGGCGCAGCCCGAGGGCTACCCGGACGTTATCGACTATGCCTTCGGGCAGACCGTGGAGTCCGAGGTCACCGCCGTCGAGAACGGCCAGGCGGACTGGATGTACGACCCGCCGCCCGCCGACCGGCTGAACGAGATCGGCACCAAGTACGCCTCCCAGGCGCATGTGAACCCGCTGACCGCGTTCTGGTACGCGACGCTGAACGTCAACATGGCCCCGTTCGACAACAAGCTGGCGCGTCAGGCGATCAACTGGGCCGTTGACCGGTTTGCCGTGGTGCGGCTGTACGGCGGCAAGAACCTCGCCTCGCCCGCGTGCACGATCCTGCCGGCGGGTTTCCCCGGCCACGTCGACACGTGTGCCTACACCAAGGGCGGCGGGACGACCTGGTCGGCCGCGGACCTGGCCAAGGCCAAGGCGCTGGTGAAGCAGTCCGGTACGGCGGGGCAGGAGGTCGGCATCGTCGTCCAGGACGATGACGTCAACAAGTCGATCGGGCAGTATCTGCAGAGCCTGCTCACCCAGCTCGGCTACAAGGCGAAGCTCAAGCCGCTGTCGGGCAACATCCAGTTCACGTACATCCAGAACACCAAGAACAAGGTGCAGGTGGCGCTGACGTCCTGGTACCAGGACTATCCGGCGGCCTCGGACTTCCTGAACGTGCTGCTGTCCTGCGCCTCGTACCATCCCGGCAGCGACTCCAGCATCAACATCGCCGGGTTCTGCGACAAGGGCATCGACGCGAAGATGCAGACCGCGCTGAAGGCCGCGCGGACCGACCAGAAGAGCGCCGACCAGCAGTGGGGCACCATCGACCAGGAGCTGATGGCCCAGTCCCCGGTCGTTCCGCTGATCAACCCGAAGCTGATCGACTTCACGTCGAAGCGGGTCGGCGACTACCAGTTCAGCAAGCAGTTCTACATGCTCGTCGGGCAGTTGTGGGTCAAATGAGCCGCACGCTTCCCGCTCCGTCGACCGAGGCCCGGCGTTCGCCGGGCCCCTGGCGGACGGCCGCCGCCGACCTGGTGCGCAACAGGTCGGCGCTGGCCGCTGCCGTCGTCCTGCTGGTCGTCGTGGCGGCGGTCCTGTGCGCACCTGTGTATGCCGGCCACGTCGCCCACACCGACCCGTTCCAGTCGCATGTCTCCGGCACCACGGTCGTCGACGGCAGAGCCGTTCCGGTGCTGACCCCGAGCAGCACCGGGCTGGGCCTCGGTGTCACGCCCATCGGCCCCACCTGGGACCCGGCCCACTACTTCCTCGGCGCCGACAACCAGGGCCGCGACGTGCTGGCCCGCCTGCTGTACGGCGGCCGGACGAGCGTGTTCATCGGGTTCACGGCGGCCCTGCTCACCTGCGTCCTCGGTACGGCCGTCGGAGTGGTCGCCGGGTACGCGGGCGGTGTCGTGGACGCGGTCATCTCCCGGATCCTGGACGTGATCTGGGCGTTCCCGGTGTATCTGCTGGCCATCTGTCTGTCGGTCGTCCTGCTCACCGACGGGCTGCGTCTGGGGCCGCTCACCGTGGACGCCGGGAGTTTGTGGCTGCCGGTCACGATCATCGCGGCGATCTATGTGCCGTACATCGCCCGGCCGTTGCGCGGTCAGGTGCTGGTGCTGCGCAACAAGGAGTACATCCACGCGGCCGTCGGCTCCGGCGCCCCGACCTTGCGCATCCTGCGCCGGGAGGTGCTGCCGAACGTGCTGCCCACGGCGATCGTCTTCGTCCCGCTGATGACCGCGCTGGCCATGCTCACCGAGTCCGCGCTGTCCTTCCTGTCCGTCGGGGTCCAGCCGCCCGACGCCAGTTGGGGCACGATCATCGAGGACGGTCTGGGGCTGCTCTACACCCGCCCCGCCGTCACCATCGCCCCCGGCCTGCTGATCGCCCTGACCACGGCGGCACTCAACGTCCTCGGCGACGGAGTGCGCGACGCGCTCGACCCGGGCGCCCGACTGCGCGGAGGGGTGTGACCGGCCATGCTGCAGTTCGCGCTCAAGCGCTTCGGCTCGGCCCTGCTGGTGATGTTCGCGATCAGCGTGCTGGTGTTCCTGATCTTCTTCGCCACCCCGGGAGTCGACCCGGCGGCCCGCATCGCGGGCCGTAACGCCGACCCGGCCACGCTCGCCCAGGTACGGCACTCCTTCGGACTCGACCGGCCGATGCCCGTCCGCTATCTGCTGATGATGCGTCACCTGCTCGTCGACCGGGACCTGGAGTCGTTCGTCAACCGGGGCTTGCGCGTCATCCCGCAGATCCTGCAGGCCACCCCGGTCACCCTGTCGCTCGTCATCGGCGCGGCGCTGATCTGGATGACGGCCGGCATCATCATGGGCACGGCCGCGGCGGCCCTGCGCGGGAAGGCCGCCGACCCGCTGATCATGCTCGTCGGCGTGGTCGGCGTCTCCCTGCCGGCGTACTGGCTCGGTGAAGTGGTCAATCTCATCACCCAGAAGCAGCTGCACGACTCGGTGTTCTCCTGGGTGCCGCCACCGGGATACGTCGGCCTGAGCCAGGACGCGGGCCAGTGGGCGCTGCACATGCTCTTCCCCTGGCTGACCCTGGCGCTGCTGTACGCCGGGATCTACGCCCGGCTGCTGCGCGGCGAGGTCGTCACCGCGCTGGACGAGGACTACGTCCGCACGGCCCGCGCCAAGGGCCTGTCGGAGCGGCGCATCCTGGTCCGCCATGCCCTGCGCTGTTCCCTCATCCCCATCGTGTCGCTGTTCGGCCTGGACTTCGGGGCGCTGGTGGGCGGCGCCGCGCTGCTCACCGAGGTCGTCTTCGGTCTGCCCGGCATCGGCAAGCTCACCTTTGACGCCCTGCAGAACCTGGACCTGCCCGTGATCATGGGGACCGTGCTGTACGCGGCGTTCTTCGTGGTCCTCGCCAACGCCCTGGTGGACATCCTGTACGCGCGACTCGACCCGAGGGCCCGCCATGCCTGAACCCCTGCTGGACGTACGTGACCTGCGGGTGTCCTTCCGCACCCGCCAAGGCTCCGTCACCGCCGTCGACGGCCTCTCCCTGTCGGTGGCGCCCGGCGAGATCCTGGGCGTGGTGGGCGAGTCGGGCTCCGGCAAGAGCGTATCCATGCTGGCCGTGCTGCGGCTGCTGACCAACCCGAACGTGACGGTGTCGGGCGAGGTCCGCTTCCGGGGCCGCGACCTGCTCGCGCTCCCCGACAAGGAGATGCGTGCGGTACGGGGCCGGGAGATCGCCATGGTCTTCCAGGATCCGATGACCGCGCTCACCCCCGTGTACACGGTCGGCTGGCAGATCGCCGAGCAGATACGGGCCCACGACCGGGTGTCCCGGCGGGAGGCCCGGGCGCGGGCGGTACGGCTCCTGTCGGATGTCGGCATCCCCGACGCGGCCTCGCGGGTGCACGCGTACCCGCACGAGTTCTCCGGCGGCATGCGCCAGCGCGCGGTCATCGCGATGGCCCTGTCCTGCGATCCCGCCCTGCTGATCGCCGACGAACCGACCACGGCCCTCGACGTGACCGTGCAGGCGCAGATCCTCGACCTGATGCGGGAGCTCAACGGGCGCGGATCGGCGGTCGTGCTCATCACCCACGACATGGGGGTGATCTCGCAGATCGCCGACCGGGTCCTGGTCATGTACGGCGGCCGGGCGGCCGAGGAAGGCCCGCGCCGGGCGGTGTTCCACGGCCCTCGGCACCCGTACACCTGGGGGCTGCTCGACTCGGTGCCCCGGGTCGGCGGTGCCCGGCTGCGGCGGCTGCCCACCATCGCGGGCGTGCCGGTCTCCCCG
Source organism: Streptomyces sp. NPDC006332 (assembly GCF_040612855.1). Lineage (NCBI taxonomy): Bacteria > Bacillati > Actinomycetota > Actinomycetes > Kitasatosporales > Streptomycetaceae > Streptomyces > Streptomyces sp. NPDC006332. The sequence continues at coordinate 40,315 of NZ_JBEXRA010000003.1, read as the reverse complement.
GGCGCGCTCGGGCAGGGATGCGCGTTCGCGCCGCGCTGCCGGCTGCGGCACGACCGCTGCGCCGAGCTGCCCGCGCTGGCCGCGGGCGACAACGACGCCACCCACCGCGACGCCTGCTGGCTGCCTCCGCACGACCGCGGCTCTCTGCGCCTGACGGCGCGGGCGGCGGCGACCAGCGGTCCTGCCCTGGAGCCCGACATGGAGAAGGAGGCGACACCGTGACGGCGCAGAACATCGCGGCGGCGGACGACACCAGGGACGCCCGGCCCGACGGGGTGGACCCCGCCGGTAACGCGCGGCCCGACGGGGACGTGCTGTTGCGCGCCACGGACGTCACCAAGCACTACCAGGTGCGGGCCGACGGACTCACCCGGCGGCGCAGAGTGCTGCGCGCCGTGGACGGAGTGTCCCTGGAGGTCCGCGCCGGAGAAACGCTCGGCATCGTCGGCGAGTCGGGCTGCGGCAAGTCCACCCTCGGCCGCTGTCTGGTCCGGCTCACCGACCTCACGGGCGGCCGGGTCGAGTTCGACGGGCAGGACATCAGCACCCTGTCCACGCGCCGGCTGCGGCCCGTGCGGCCCGGGATGCAGCTGGTCTTCCAGGACCCGCAGGCCTCTCTCAACCCCCGCCGCCGGGCCGGGGACATCGTGGCGGAGCCTTTGCTGGTGCACCGCTACGGGGACGCGGCCGCGGTCCGCCGCCGGGTCGCCGAGCTCTTCGACGTCGTAGGGCTGGCGGCCGGGCATCTGGACCGGTATCCGCACGAGTTCTCCGGCGGCCAGCGCCAACGCATCGGCATCGCCCGGGCGCTGGCCACCGACCCGAAGCTGATCGTCGCCGACGAACCGGTGTCCGCCCTCGACGTGTCGATCCAGGCCCAGGTGCTGAACCTCTTCGCCGACCTCCAGGAGGAGTTCGCGCTCACCTACGTCTTCATCGCCCACGATCTCGGCGTGGTCCGTCACGTCTCGGACCGGATCGCCGTCATGTACCTCGGCGAGATCGTCGAACTCGCCGAGACCGAGGCGCTGTACGAGGCCCCCGACCACCCCTACACCCAGGCCCTGCTGTCCGCGGTCCCCGACATCGACGACGGCAGCCCGGCGGCCGGCGGCCCGCGTCGGGAACGGATCGTCCTCACCGGCGAGGTGCCCAACCCCGTGGACAAGCCCACGGGGTGTCCCTTCCGCACCCGCTGTCCCTACGCCCGCGAGCGCTGCGCGCTGGAGCGTCCCCGGCTCACCCCGACCGGCAACGGCCGACAGACCGCCTGTCACTACCCGTTGACGAGCCAGGGCTTCGGCGTAGTCGCGGGTTGAGCGGGTTGTCCGGATGCGGGCCTGGAACGTAGGACAGGCACGAGCTTCCAAGATCATGTGGGTGTCGAGTCCAGTGATCCCTACGGAAATCCGTGCCTGCCGTCGTATCCTCTCCGATCCCGCCCGTCCTTGGCCAACTCTGCGATCAGCCTGGCCGCCGAAAACGAACTGCCCGGACTGCTGGCCCGGTTGGCCGAGGTTCCCGATCCCCGCAAGCCGCGCGGTGTGCGCCATAGCCTGGTGTACGTGCCGGCTCTGGCGGCCTGCGCCGTCTGCGCCGTGCTGACCGGCGCGACCTCACTGCTGGCGATCAGTGAGTGGGCCCCCGATGCGCCACCGGCGGTCCTGCGATGCGCCACCGGCGGTCCTGGACCGTCTCGGCGCGCGCCGTTGCCCGCTGAGCGGCACCCGGCCGGTGCCGTGCGAGACGACCATCCGCCGTACCTTGGCCCGCCTCGATGCCGATGCACTCGACCGCGCGGTGGGCGCCTGGCTCGCCGACCGCCGAATCCACCCCGGCCCAAGGGCCCGGCGGGCAGTGGCGGTGGATGGCTGCTGGTGTGCTTCCTCTACGACAATCATGGCTTCCAGGTCCGCCGCAGCAGCCACACCGCCGCGAGGGTCGGCCTCCGCCGGGCGATGCGGACCGTGCCCTCCAAGTGATCTCGTGACAAGGGGTCGCCCTATGTGTCCGGCCGGATTTCTCGGATCCGGCCGCGCGGACATGCCGATGGCGTCCAGCTCAACAGGTCGCGATCTCGTGGCGCTGTTGGCGGTCGGTCAGTTGGTCGCCGAGGGAGCTTCGGCGGTACAGGACCTGCCGTCCGTCGCGAGCCCGGGTGACCAGACCCGTGGCATGGAGCACGCGCAGGTGCTGGGACACGGCGCTCGGGGTCACACGCTCAACTGTGGCGAGCGGCTCTTCGAGCAGGGTGAGCAGCCTTGCCCGTGGTGCACCCAGCAGCGACGCAAGAGCCGTCGCATCAACGGCCCGCGGGGTGGCCCACAGCGTGGCCACCCCGCGGACCGGATAGACGAGCCGGGGCGGCTCTTGCGGACCGACCGGAGGCGCCGGCTTGTGCGCGAACACGGACGGCAGAAGCAGCAGCCCCCGACCGGACGCAGCGACACGGTGCCTGCTGATCATCTTGTCGATGTGCAGTACGCCGTTGTGCCAGCGCAGGTTCGGGTGCATGTCGGCGAACAGCAAGCGGGCGCCTCCCACCGCCAGTTGCCGTGCCCGGTAGGTCATATCGGCTTCAAGGAGCAGCCGCATCTGCCGCCACTCCGGCTCGATGGCCACCTCCCAGAACTGCCGCAGAAGCTCGCAGAGGGCATCGCGAAGTCTGACGACGGACACGTCGTCGGCGACAGTGGCGTCATGCAGGGCTGCTGGAAGCGGGTCAGGAGCGTGCGCGGTCAGCAGGTCATGGCGAACCCGCGCAGGTGACGCCCGGCGGACGACGGCCAACTGCTCGTCGAAGGTCGGCGCGAAGCTCGTGGGCTGCGGGGCAAGGAAGTCGGGGATGGTGCGCCTGCGGGCGACCAGCGCCATCAGCAGCTCGGTATCGAGCGGACCGATCCTGCCGACGACGGACCTGCGCCAGGGGATGTGCAACGCGGACAGCCCCGGGTCTTGCAGCACCCGCAGGCTGAGCAGAGTCTCGTGCAGGGGTGACACGGCGAAGCGCGTATCCGCAAGGTCCTCGACGCCTAGCACAAAACTGATCATTAAGCCATACGCTACATCGATTGGCCCCGCAACGTCGATGCAGTGGACTTCCGCGCATGACACACCCAACTCATGGACGGCACACGGCAATTGTCACTGGTGCGGCACGCGGAACCGGCGCCGCGGTGGCCGGACGGCTGGCGCACGACGGCCTGGCGGTGGGCGTGATCGACCTGGACGAGGCGGACTGCGTCGCCACCGTCGAGGCCATCACCAACAACGGCGGATCAGCGACAGCGGTCGCCGCCGACGTCTCCGACGAGACTGCGGTGACGACCGCCGTGGCCCGGATCGCGGCCGAACTGAGGCCGCCGACAGTACCGGTCAACAACGCCGGCATCGGCCCCCGTGCCGAGCTCGTCGAGAAGACCACGCAGCAGTGGGACACAGTCACCGGGACCAATCTGCGCGGCCCGTTCCTCGCCACCCGCACCGTTTGCCCACACATGATCGCGGCCGGCTGGGGACGGATCGTGAACATGTCGAGCATCTCCGCGGTCGGCGATGCCGCCCGCGTCGACTACGGCAGCGCGAAGGCCGGTCTGATCGGCTTCACCAAGTCGCTCGCACGTCAACTCGGACGGCACGGCATCACCGCCAACGCCATCGCGCCGGGCTTCGTCGTGAGCAACATGACCAGGGCATCCGCCCGGCGGCTCGGCCGCGACTTCGAGGAATTTGGGCGCAGCGCGGCGCAGGCCATCCCGGTCGGACGAGTCGGCGAGCCGGAAGACATCGCGCACACGGCGTCCTTCCTGGTGAGCCGCGGGGCGAGGTTCGTCTCCGGCCAGGTCATTTACGTCGCCGGCGGACCGGTGGACTGAAGGTGAACCGTCGGACGGCCTTGCTCCTGGCCGTGACCTGCGCGGTGGCCGTGGGCAACATCTACTTCCCGCAGGCGATCATTCCGCTGGTCGCCGCAGGACTGCACACGTCACCCAATGCGGCCTCCCTGGCCGTGACCGCCACCCAAATCGGCTACACGGCCGGAATGTTCCTGCTGGTGCCGCTCGGTGACCGGCTCCCGCCCCGCTCATTCCTCGTCGCCCTGCTCGCCCTGACCGGTCTGGGCCTGCTCGCCGCAGGCTGCGCTCCAGCCCTGCCGCTCCTCATCGCCGCCAGCGCCCTCACCGGCCTCACCACCGTGGCCGCTCAGGTCGTCGGCCCGCTGGCGGTCGCACTCGTGGCCGCCGACCGCCGCGGCGCGGTGATCGGCACCCTGCTGAGCGGGTCGATCGGCGGCATGCTGCTTGCCCGGGCTTTCAGCGGTTCGCTGGGCGAATGGCTGGGATGGCGGGCCCCCTATCTGGCAGCCGCGGCCCTGACCCTGCTGCTCGCAAGCATTCTGGCTCGCACGGTGCCCATCGTGACCCCGCGCTCGCGTCAGCCGTACCCAGCGCTCCTGGCCGAGTCACTGCGTCTGCTGCGCACCGAGCCGGACCTGCGTCGCTCCTGCTTCTACCAGGCGACAGTCTTCGCGGGGTTCTCGGCCGTGTGGACCTGCCTGGCGCTCGTCCTCACCGGTCCGCTCTACGGCATGGGCGCCCAGGCCGTGGGACTGCTCGCCCTGGTCGGCGGCGCAACCATGCTCTGCACCCCGCTCGCCGGACGCCTGGTGGACCGCCACGGCCCGGACCCGGTGAACCTCATCTGCATGCTCACGGTTCTCGTCTCAGCCGCGGTCCTGGCTGCCGGCGCCTGGGGCGGCGTACCGGGGCTGACCGCTCTGGTCGTCGGCACGCTGCTGCTCGACCTCGCCATGCAGTCCGGCATGGTCGCCAACCAGGCCCGGGTCTACGCCCTGCGCCCCGACGCCCGCAGCAGGCTCAACACCGCCTACATGACCTGCGCCTACCTGGGCGGCAGCGCAGGATCATGGCTCGCAGTACGCGCCTACGGCCAGGTCGGGTGGTGGGGCGTGTGCGCGCTCGTGGCACTGCTCACGGCGCTCGCCCTCGCCTGCCACGTGGTGGAGCTGCGCAGCCGGAGGCCCGCAGCTACGAGAAGCCAGTCACAGGCCCCTGCCGAGGATCAGCCGATCCGCCCTCGATGAGGTGCCCGTACTGCTCGTCAACCGCCGCACTGGCGCAGCATCATCTGCTTGTCCGGGGCCGCCACCGGCATCTCGTACTTGACGGCAACCTGGGCGAACCTGACCGCGTACGCGCACCTGATCTGCTTGTTCGGCGACAGCCAAGACGCGGGTCCGGAATCGCCCATGGCGCTGTTGGCGCGCCCCTCGACCGGGATCACATTGAGCACGTCCTTCGGCGAGCTGCTTGCGCTTGCTCACCGGCCAGCGCGAAGAGCCCATCTGCCAGCTGCACGACAACGGCACCACGTGGTCTATCTGCACCTCGGACACCTTCGCCTTGCGCCATCCGATGGTCGTCCCGGTGTACGGATCGTGCAGCGTCATCGCGATGACCACACAGCCGGAGCCGGCTCTGCCACCGGAGTGGGTACGGCAGTGGAAGCTGGTGCACGGCCGAAGGACCTGGCTGACATCGAACTGATAGAACCCATCGTGCGCTAATGAAGCCACCCGAATGACGACGGACTACCCGCAGCTCACCGGCGACCCGACCGTGTGCCTTGCACTGCCTATGTCCAGCGCATGCCGATGGCGGAGAGCTGTTCGACCCGTTCCGGGGCCAGCGTCACGGCCCTGCTCCGCTGATTCCCGATCCAGGCCCCCAGCTTGTGCTCTCGTTCCTCCTGGTCTTCGCCTGCGATCCGTTCGATGTGCTTCCTCGGGACCTGGAGGTGTCCCTCGCGCTCATAGAACTGCTTGGCAGCCTCGTAGTTCATATCCCACTTGCCGGCCTGCGTACGGCGCGGCTTCGGCTTCTCCTCCTCGCTCCCGGGAGTGATCCCGAGGACCTGCCCCAGCATCCACTGCTGCACCCCGGTGAGCTTGTCCCAGCCCAGACGCTGGGCGCGCACCCACCGTCCGAGGTCCTCGCCCTGGCATACGACGTCACCCGGCCCGGTGGGCAGTGCGCCGTCGGCTTCGAGGTGTTGTCGGGTGAGGTGGAAGGCGCGCTGCCATTCCACTGGCCAGGTAGGGCACCAGGATGGGTCGATGCCCTCGAGCTGCTCGCGCCGCTCGTCCGACAAGGCGCCGGCCGACGACTGAACCGGCAGGCCCTCGGCACGACGCCGTGCGATCTCGGCAGCCTTCCGGGCTGCGGCCCGCGCGTTTTTCAACCAGATGCCCACTTTCGCGCCCTGGAAGGCGGCGTCCAACGGCGCAAGGAGGTGGCCGTGTTCGGCGGCCCACCCGCGCGCGACCGCGAGGCCCTCTTCCCAAGCGACGTCGAAGTGTGACCAGATCATGCCCAGCCTTTCCAGCTGGGCGACGCGGTCCTTGTCCATGCTGCCGCGGGCGTAGAAGCGCCTGGCGTCGGCGATCCATTGCCCCAGTGGGAAGGAGGCGAGGACGACTGGCCACCCCTCTGGTTTGGCCTTCTGGTCCCCGTGCTCGGGGACGCGGTAGGTGAAGGGCACTTTCAGGTCGCCGTGGAGCCGGTTGTAGATGGTGGCGGCTTCAATGCCGCGTCGCCAGTGCTGGTGTTCGGGGTTGAGAACCCGCAGGTTGATGAACGCCGCCAGCTGCGCGGGGTCACGTGGCGTGCTGAACTTCAGCAGTTCCCGGGCGGGCACCGAGAGTCGGTCGCTTCGGTCACTCTCGGCTCCCTCGCTTTCCGCCCCGCTGCGGCTCTGAACACCCCTGACGTGGCTCTGTGTCTGCGGTTCGGCCAATGCCTCCACGATGCGGGCATCGTGTGCCCTCAGCGCTTCCAGAAGTCTGGCCAGGCCGCCGTATGCCCGGCTGGTGAGCATGTTGTCGGCTGTCTCTCCGGGCCCGAGCAGCACAGGTACGACGAGGGCGGCGACCTTGCCCTCGCCGGGGTGCATGCGCAGTGCGCGGCCGACGGCCTGGACGAGGTCGGGCATGGAGCCGCGTACGTCCGCGAAGTACACGGAGTCGCAGTGTCGGGTGTCGACGCCCTCGCCGAGAATTCGAACGCTGCTCAGAAAGGTCTTCTCGACGACGGTGCCGTCTGTGGCGATTCCTCTGGAGAACTCACCCAGGACGCGGCGCCGGTAGAGAGGCTTGTGGTCGCCGCACAGCCAGTTGGCCCAGACCGTCTTCGGGTACATCTCAGGGTCCGCGTCGCGCAGCTGCGCGACGACGTCAGGGAGACCGGCCGCGAACGCTTCGGCCTCGCGGACCTGATGGTGGAAGACGAGCGTCCTGCGGAAGCCTTCCTCGGCCGATGCTTTCACCAGGGCGGTCTGCAGGGCGGCGAGCCGGGCCCCGCGGACGTGCTCGGACCGTGCGTCCTCCCCGAGTAGCTGGGCGGCCTGGAGCTGGGTGTCGGTGATGTCCACGCACACCACCCGGTACGGCGCACAGATGCCCCGGTCGATCGCCTCCGACAGCGTCAAGGTGAAACACCTGCTGCCGAACGGCCCGTCCGGATCGTCGTCCATCGAGGCCACCAACTCGCCCGGCGCGCCCTGTCCGGCGTCCTCGTCGAGCTGCCACAGCCGCGGCGTGGCCGTCATGTAGAGGCGGCGCAGGGCGGGGATGCGGGTGTTGTCGTGGACGACTGCCCACGGCCTGCCGATCCTGCCCGAAACCCTGTGCGCCTCGTCCACGATGATCAGCGACCACCCCGGCAGGCCGGCGGCGTGCGCGCGTTCCAGCGTGCCCAGCCCGAGCGAGGCGTACGTGGCGAACACAGTGACCTTGTCCAGGTGGCGGGTCCACTCCACCAGCTCGTCCACGTCAGTGGTGTTGGGGAAGGACGCTTCCTCCCCGCGCAGGGACGAGACTCCGATCATCGGGCCGGTGCGGCCTCCCTCGCGCCAGGCGGTCTCGGTCTGGGCGAGGAGGTCCAGCGAGGGCACGAGGACCAGCACACGGTGTGAGTTCCCGGCTTCTGTGCGCCTCCTACAGGCTTGTGACCTGGAAACCCGTCTCTGAGTCAGACTTTCTCAGCGTGCAGGGGTGTGCCGTCTGACCAGCTAGAGCTACGGATCGTGCTTCTTTGACTAGAGGTATGCGGTGCTGCGGTCTTGTAATCCCGTGATGAAGCTGGAAAGTCACGAATACCTCGGGAATCCTTGTAAATTTCGCGCTACTTGCGCAGGTCAGGGCGTTGCAGAGGGTGCGGCGACGGAGGGTCGTGGGGGCGGATGCCACGTCAATGTCCCGGTTCCCGACTGCCGGGTGCGTGGTAGGAGGGCCGGGGACGGGGGACGTTCGTGATGGTGGCGAAGTCATGCACGGCGTTGGGGCACCAGAAGGGCTTGTTGCCGGTGCAGCCGCTGTGCAGGTTGTGCGTGACGTTCGGGGCCAGAGAGGTGCGCGCGCCGTTCAGGTATCGGTGTCCGTTTGGTGATGGCTGTTGCGACCCGGTTGCGTGTTTCTGAGGCGCGTTCCAGCCGGACGCCACGGCACCCAAAGCTGCTCGTCCTCTTCACGGCGGGTGAGTGCGACCGTATCGCCCGCGTGCGACGGGAGATACGGGCTGCTGCCTGCGGCATTTCGGGCAGTGTGTCGCTTCCTGGGGGTGCGGCAGTGCTGTGATATGCATGGTGCTGACGAGAACGGTGCGGTGGTGGGGCGCTGAACTCTTATGGACGTGCTCGATCACCCGAGGCCGCTCCCGGGTGACGCTCTTCGACGGCGCGGCCGGACGGTGGCGAAGAGGGACGAGCTTGTCGGGGGCAATGATGAGCGAGCTGCAGTTGTGGGACGACAACCCGACGAAGGTTGACCTTCTGGGGTTCACCTCGATCGTCGAGACCGTCGTGGCGGCCTTGCAGTCTCCGTCTTTGGACCCTGTGACCATCGGGATCAACGCTCCCTGGGGTGGAGGGAAATCCACCGTCCTGGGTCTCCTGCAGCGTGAGCTGGGCCAGCAGCCCGGATACCGTGTCATTCGCCTCGATCCCTGGGAGTTCGACGACCAGTTCGATGTGCGCGGCGCTGTCATCGGTGAAGTCCTACAGGACCTGCTTACGGCCTACCCGGACGAAGAGCTCAGTGACTCCGTCAACGACCTGCTTCAACGCATCAGTTGGTCACGGGTCGCCTCCAGCATGGCCCGCGGCAGACTGGTGGCGCAGACAGCTGAGCTCGTCGAAGCGCTCACACCCCGGTCGAAGGAGAACGCCCGGAGCCTGGCAGGTTTCCGCAGTGAGTTCGCCAAGCTGCTGAAGGGCCTGGCGCCGCTGCAGCGGCTCGTTGTGTTGGTGGACGACCTCGACCGGTGTCTGCCGGATGCAGTGATGGCCACCCTGGAGGCCATCAAGCTGTTCCTGTCCGTGGAGAAGGTTGCCTTCGTTCTGGCAGCCGACCAGGAGATGGTGCGGGAGTCCATCGCCGTCAGCCTCGACGCCACCGGCCGCGGCGAACAGTTCGCGCTCCGCTACCTGGAAAAGATCGTCCAACTGCCGCTGTCGCTGCCACGCATCAGCACGGACGAGGCCGCCGCCTACATCACGCTCCTGCTGTCCGAACGGCGCTGCCCCGAGGCAGACCACTACACGCAGCTGATCGGGCACGCCCAACAGCGGCGCGCTCAGGGCCTGTCACCCGTCCTGGCCGACATGCAGGGCCTGCCGTGGGAACCCGATGCCGCCACCGTGGGGTTGGCCAGCCGGCTCGCCACCGGCCTGTCAACCCACCGGTCGGGCAGTCCCCGCAGCATCAAGCGGTTCCTGAACGCGTTCGCGCTGCGTACCCGGATCGCCGAACGACACGGCATCGATATCGATGCCTCGGTGATCGCCAAGCTCATGCTGCTGGAGGACAGCCACAGCAAGGACTTCGAGACCCTCGCCGGCCTCCAGGAGACCCAGCGCAGCAAACTGCTGGAACGCTGGCAGGCCTGGGGACGCGGCGAGCAGCACGACAAGCCCGACGAGGTCAGCGAGATGAGCAGGGAGTGGGCCGCATCCGACCCCGACCTCGTCGACGCCCCGATCGGCCCGTACCTGAGCCTGGCCGCGTCCCTCGTGAGCCTCACTGCCGCAGCCTCTCTGACACAGCAGCAGCTCTCCTGGACGAGCGACCTGGCCAGTGCCTCAGACACGCACCGTAGCGGCGCCCAGGCAGAGATCGTGGCCGCGCCCGTAGCCGACCAGCAGGCCGTCGTTCATGCGCTGATTCAGCGGGCACGCCGGGAGACGGAAACCGACCCGCTGGTCGAATCCCTCGCTCATATAGCGATACACACACCCGAGCTGCGGGCCGACATCGCGCAGGGCCTGTGGGAGGTGCGCAAATACCTCCTGCCCGGTGCCGTGGTCGACCTGGACGCCAGCGATGTGGACGAGCTGCGGGCGCTGATCCCCCGGCTGGCTGAGGCAACCGACATCGAGCCGGCGGTGCAAGAAGCAGCACAGATGGCACGGGAGGCCTGATGGGCACCTCGGGCTCCTACGGAGGCAGCGGCACGGCGGACTGGCAAGAAGCCCACGAGGCCTTCGACGCTCTGCCCGGCTCCACGCCATCCGACACCGGTTCAGGAGACCTACCCGACCCTGCGGAGGGCCAGCAGCATCTGCTCGACCATCTGCTCGACGCTCTGTCCACGGCCCTGCAGAAGGACGACGCGGACCGTGGGAGACCACCGGCCGCCGGGTATCCACTTTCCGCGCTGCTCGCCTCCCCCGGAGGCGGCGGCGGGGGAGGAGGCGGCGGGGGGACACAGACACCTACCGGAAGAGCCGGCGCAGGTTCACGACGGCAGGTCCTCAAAGGCTCCGCCCGCGGGGCGGCCGCGATCGCCGGCGCCTACGCGCTGCGCAGCGGTGATGCAGCCCGCCTGCAGGAACTCGGCCTCGATCTCGCGGAACTGCGCCGTCTGGGACCACGGGCGCAGATCGCCCGTATCCTGCAGGCGGTGCTCGGCGACGCGGGCCACCCGGACGAAGCGGCCCTGCGAAAGGCCGCCACCAGATGGGTCAAGGCTGTGCTCCTCGATGCCGAGCCGCCTGCCATGCAAGAGGGGCTGCGAGGACTCGTCATCGAATGGATCTACGAGCTGTCCCTGGTCGAACTGGGATCCCAAAAGGCGCAGGGGAACTTGAGCGCGCAGGGGGCGATCCGCAAACAGCGATGGCTCCGTTCCTGGTTGGAGCGCCGACTCAAGCGTCTCGTCATCCCCGACATGCAACGCATGACCGTGGGGGAGTTCTCCGCTACAGCAGCCAAGGTGACCGGGGAGGCACTGCGCATGCTGCGCGCACGACGCTCATGACCACCGCCATCGAAGTGCTGCCGCACGACGCCCAGCAGCACAACCCCTCCGCCACACCCCTGCACTGGGCCCGCACCCGCGCCGACGACGCCCCACCGAAGGTGACCGGCACCCTGGGATGGGACCTGGACCTGATCGGGCCCGCCCCCACCGCGGCCGCCGACCTGGCCCGCATCGCCGCCTCCGCCTACCTCGCCGACCGCACCGTCCGCCGCCCCCTCACGTTCGTCAGGACGATCGAGCTCACCGTCCACACGGTGAACCCCGAACCCTGGAACAGCACGTGCGGGCAACGCGTCGAAGAGCTGCTGCACTGGCTCACCGGCGACGTGTGGCACCTGCACGCCGTGCCGGCCACGCCCACGGACCGCACGCTGACCCCCCTGGTACCGGCCGACGACGTCATGCTCCTCAGTGGTGGCCTCGACTCCCTGTGCGGTGCCGTCGACCACCTGGCGGACGGCAGGGAACGAATCCACCTGAGCCACTACGACGGCAGCACCGCAGTGCGCGGCGCACAGACCAAGGCCGGCACCTGGCTGCAGAGCCGCGCCGCCCACCCCCTGCGGCACCTCAGCATCAAGATCTGCCAGGTCGGCCCGTCTCCGGAACCCTCCTCGCGCAGCCGGAGCCTGCTGTTCGCCGCCCTCGCAGCCGCGACCGCGGCCAGCGCCTCAAGCCCACAGGTCACGGTGCCCGAGAACGGCTTCACCAGCATCAACCCGCCACTCACCGCAGCCCGCGGCGGCGCCCTGTCCACCCGGTCCACGCACCCCGGAACCTTCAGCCGCCTCAACGTCCTGCTGACCGATGCAGGCCTCTCCGTCCAGATCACCAACCCCTACCTGAACTGCACCAAGGGTGAACTGCTGGCACGGGCCCACGAGCAGACCGGAGACGCGCTGCTCGCCGCGGCCGCCGACACGCTGTCCTGCGGCAAGCTCGACGGAGGCTTCTACCCAGGCGGCGACGCCAACCTCAACTGCGGCCTGTGCGTGGCCTGTCTGGTGCGCCGCGGATCCTTCACCACCGGTCCGTACCACGATTCCACCGTCTACCTCGTTCACCGCCTGAAGGGCACCAGCCACCGGCGTCTGCTCAGCAACCGCCGCAAAGACGTCCGCGATGTCCAACAGGCCATCCTCAGCGGCATCGACGACACCGATATCCTCGCCGTCGGCGATCTGCCCCTCCAGACCGACTTCGACGCCGTCGTGGACCTGTGCCAGCGCGGCCTCCAGGAACTGAGCCGTGTCCCTCTTCCCTGACGAACTGCCCGCGCTGGATTGCCACGCCCACATCGCCCCCGACGTGACCGACGCCCAGATCGGCGCGCTCAAGGGGGCCGTCGTATTCGCCATGACCCGCACACCGGCCGAGACCACCCACGCCCTGCGGCGCCAGGACACCACGCTGGTCTGGGGCAGCGGCGCCCACCCCGCGGTCCCCGCCGCCCTCAAGGCCTTCCAGCCACGGCAGTTCGCCACCACGCTGAAGCAGACCTGCCTCATCGGGGAAGTCGGACTCGACCGCCGCGGCAGCCTCCAGACACAACGCGCGGTGCTCACCCAGATTCTCGACGCCGCACGCGACGAGCCGGTCATCCTCTCCCTGCACAGCAGCGGACGCACCGGCCCCCTGCTGGACCTGCTCACCAGCCGTCCGCACCCGGGCATCATCCTGCACTGGTTCCTGGGCAGCGCGGCCGAGCGGAAACAGGCCATCAGCCTGGGCGCATACTTCTCGGTGAACGCCGCTATGCCCGACGACACCCTCTCCGCACTGCCTTTGCACCGCCTGCTGCCCGAGACCGACTTTCCCGCCAGCAGACGCGCCACCGGCGCGACCCGCCCGGGAGTCGTCGACCCGCTGGAACAGCGGCTGGCCCAGCTCCACGACACGACCCCCCAGCTGATCAGACGCCGCTTCTGGCAGAACCTGCGGGAACTGACCACCCGCACGCAGGTGCTGGACCGCCTGCCGGAACCCATCGCCGACTGGGCTCTGGAAGCTTGACCCCAAACTGGCCTGTACCTGCCACTCGCGGCCTCGGCACCCGAACCCCACAGGGTCCTACTCGCCCGCGCCGACGCGGCCGGCGACCGCAGCCCGGGCGGCAAGCGCCGACGGCAGACGACATCCGCGCAGGCTACCGGCCCCAAGGAGCTGCGCCTCGCTCAGCCCCCGTGCGGTGGACAGATCGGCCCGGGTCAGATCGGCATCCGACAGGTCGGCGTCCTTGAGGACGGCGCCCCGCAGGTCCACTCCGGTAAGTGTGGCCCCCTTCAGCAGGGCCCCGCCCAGCTGCGCGTCCCGGAGCCGAGCCCCCTTCAGATGGAGGCCGGCCAGGTCCACCGGCCTGCGTGGGCCACCGTGCCAGGGTCGCTTCACCGTCAGCGCGCGCAGCGCCTCCTGGACCTGCTCCTCCGGCTCCTTCGGCAACTTCCCCGCCTCCAGCGCAACCGACTCGGCGGCTGGTGCATGACGGCGTACGAACGCATTCAGCACCCGCGCCGCGTGATCGCCCTGATCCGGGGCGTCCTGCACGATCTGCTCCATCGCCAGGACGCCTCCGATGCGCACATACGCCTCGCCCGAACTCAGCCGCTCCAGCGCCTTGGTGAAGCGGTCGGTGACCTGGCCCCGGCGACTGAGCCGGAAGGTACGGACCGTATAGGTCAGGGCGATGGCAGCCCCGACGGCAGCGACCACCTGCACGACGGCCAGACGGAGCTGGCCCACGGCCGCTGCCCGAGCAGCAGCGTCCAGATGGGACCAATCGCCGCTCGTCACCCAGCGGGTCAGACGCCGCGTGAGCGGAGTGAAGACAACAGCCAACACTCCGGCCAGCAGCGCCACACTGACGACCGCCACGGCAGTCCACCGTGCTCTTTTCCACCACATGCGATGTTTCTACCGTGCTCGGCCGACATCGCGCACACCGCCACCCTCGGACGCGTCAGGCCACAGCCGGCACACGCGACTCGCACCGCGGCCCTGCGCTGGCGCTGTACGCTCTCACCTGGCTCTGGCCCTGGGCTGCCCCCGGGGAGTTGTCACCAGGCTGACGCGGCTTGGTGCAGGTGCTGATGAACCCGGCGTCAAGCCCGACGTCGAGTAGCTGGCCGGACAGGGGGCATGGCCCGTCGCGCTAGGCATCCGGCGGGCGACTGGCCCTCACAGCGTCAGCCTCCGCCGCCAAGTGGCGACATGACTGAAATCTCACTGGCGACGGCGGTGTGCCAGCGCCTTGTCCAGGCTAGTCAGCCGGGCAGTGGCGCTTGCCATGGAGCGCTGGGGGTGCCGTCGGGGTCAAGGCCGTACGGGCACAGGTCCTGCCACGCGGTGTCCTGGGCCCAGTTGAGACAGTGGACAAGGTCAACGCCTGCTGTCCCCGCTGCCTCCCGGTACACGGCCAGAGCGCCCGCCGTGTTGTGGGCCTGCTGCCGTAGACGTGCCACGGCCATGAGGTGTTCGTCGTCGCCGTAGTCAGCCATTCGTCGGTGCCAGTATTCCGCTCCTGCGGCGTCTTCCGCTTCTTCCAGCTCCCAGGCAAGCAGTTGCGCCGCCTTGATGTGGCCGGTCCTTGCTGCTCTGGAAGCCAGGTCTATGGCGGCAGCACGTTCTTCGGACTCGGACTTCTGGATAGCCAGCTGGTACAGCGCCTCCGGGTGACCTGTAGCGGCTGCTGCTTCGTAAAGACGCTCCCTGACCTCGTCGTTGCCGGTCCTAGACCACAGAAGGGACAGGTAGTCGTAGGGATCTTCGCAAGCGTTGTCGTAAGCCTGGCGGCGTAGCCGCGCGTAGCCCGTGTCGGTCCAGGAGTCCTCTGTCAGCGCGGTCAGGTAGTCCACCACGGTGGCGTAACCGGCGGCGGCCGCCGCCGCTGTCTGTTCGGCAGCGAACTCCTCCTCCCCTGCCGCTCGTTCTTCTTCCGATGTGTTCTCCGACGAGATGCGAAGGGTCGCGATGAGATCGCCGGCGTCGGCGGCCCGCTGGTCGAACAAGCGGGCGGCGTCCTCGTCGCCCGCCCGCATCCGCTTCCAGTACAAGTCGGTGAGGGCAGCGACGGATCCGGCGTCCGCGGCCAGCCCGTACAGGTCCTCGGCATGCTGATCACTGCCCAGGGTGTAGTGGATGCGCGCGAGTCCCAGCAGCGCTTGTGGGTGGCCGGTCGCGGCCGGGGCCCGGAAGAGCTCGGCCGCTATCCACAACCGCCAACGCAGCCGTGCCTCTTCACCGAGGGCGACTCGATCGTCAGAAGCGGTGAGGTGGTCGCATGCTCCGTGCCAGAACGAGGCCGGAGGACACAGCAGTTGCCGCTGACTGCGTCCGTGCTGCTCGAGATAGTCGGCGAGGCGGTAGACGGGCATCGGGCTGGTGGGGACGCGTTGTGCTGAGCGCGGTCGTACGGGGCGGAGGGGAGCGAGGTTGCCGTGCACGGGACGGCTGAGATCGGCGAGGGCCTGCTCGAGCCAGTTGTCAGCCAGGGTGTCGTAGTCGTCGTCGGTGAGGTAGCCCTCCGCCGCTGCTTCCAGGAAGGACAGAGGCTGGTGGAGGCCAGAGCCCAGGCGGCGGGCGTCCACGGCTGCGTCCAAGACCGCCCGCGCCGCAGGCGTGGCCGTTTCGTAGCGGTGCAACAACTCAGGCGCTCCAGCAAGGAACTGCGTCAGCCGCCCTTCGCTTGCACTTTCCAGAGCGTGCGCAAGTTGCCGGTCGCCCGCGGCGGCCAGAGCCTGGGCAGCGGCTTCCGCGGTCGCGTCAAAGCTGTCCGGCAGATGGATCAACCGGCCAGACAGCAACTCCCGCACCTGCGAATGCGGATCCTCCTCGCCGACCCGGGGGATCGTGGCGTACGCCTCGGCGTACTGGGGCCACAACGTACCCAGCACCAAGACCGGACCTCGCGCCGGGTCGGTGAGCAGGGCATGCAGCGCGGCACCGATGCGCTCGCCCAGCCCGCGGCCCGCGCCGAGATAGTGCTGCGCCTCGTTGAGCCACACCACCGTGCACGGATCCACCCGGGCGAGGTCGGCGAGCGCCGCCTCGGCACGGGTGGGATCAAAGGGATGCCACAGCCGCCACCCCGCGTCGGCCAGCGGCTGGACCGCCTCCCAACAGGCGCGCGTCTTCCCGGTCGAGGACGAACCGACCAGCACGGCCATCCTGCTGCGCCCATCCGACACCGTGGCGGCAACCAGCTCGGCCAGCTGCCTGTCGTGCGGGCGGCGAACATATGCAGGCAACGCGGAGGCCGCCCGCTGCTGCCCAGCCGCAACCGGTGAACTTCCGTCCCCCGTTGGCGGGGGCGCGGAGGCCGGGTGGACTTCGAGGTCGTGGGGATTGCACTGGGCGATCGGCCGTCCGACCGACGTCCCGTCCTCGCCGACGACGTCAGCCTCGCCGACGGCGGCGGTACGCAGGGCCAGCAGCGGCCCAAGATCAAGACCGAGGGCGCGTGCCAGTGCCCCCACCGTCTGTGTCGACGGCACCTCGGCTGCGCTGCTGAACGCTTCGCTGACGGTCGTACGCCCCAGCCCGGCCCGGCGGGCGAGCATGGTCTTCGTCAGGCCTACCGCAGCCAGCCCGGCCTCCAGGCGGCCACGCAACTCGCCCAGAGCTGCCGCCGGGTCCTCGAAACTCTGGGTGGTCACTCGCTCGCCCTACTCCTCCCGTCGGCTGTTCGCCGGTGTTCATCTTCGTCCGCTCGCACCACGGCGGACAGGCGCTTCACGACACTCGCCCACTACAACCCGCCCTGGCCGAAGAGGAGTTCCCCCATGTCCGACCGCACCGCCGTGATCATGCTCGCATGCGCGATGACCGTCCTGGTTGCCGTTCTCATCGGCGGCGCAGCCGGCTATCTCGCCCGCCGTGAGCACGCTACCTACTCCGCCGCCCTCACCCGCGCCGCCTTCGCCTTCGCCGCGACCCTCACCCTGGCGGCGACGATCACTAGCGCTCTGGCCAACGCCTTCTCCTGACCGATGGCACGCATGCCGTCGGCAGATATGACCTGTTGCGCCGCGCCCTTGACATGAGATTAGCGATTAGCGGATCATGAATTATGTCTCAAGAGGTCTTGGAACGGTTGCGTGAGGTGTCCGTGCGGGTCTTCGGCAACCGCTACCGGGCGGAGCTGATGGGGGCGCTGGCGGCAGCGGGCGAGCGGGGCGTGTGCCTGGGAGATCTTGCCGCTGCCCGCAACGCTCCGGCGAGTGTCTACCAGGCGCCGATCCGGGCGCTGGTGGAGGCCGGGCTGGCCGAGCGGCTGCCGCGGGCGCCAGGGGAGCGGCGCCGCTGGTACCGGCGCAGCGACAACGATTCGCTCTGGCAGTGTCTCGAAGGCCTGTTGAGCTGTTTGGCAGAACAGTCCGTACCCATGCGGGTTGGATAGTCGGCGGGGCCGCTGCGTGCGGCCGGAGCCCGGTGAGGCAGGGTGGAGGCCATGGTGACCTTGGCGAACTCCGTGATCGGCCGTTCCGTGCGGACGGCTTCTGCCGCCCTGCTGGAGGCGGGCACCCAGACCAAGGCCGCCTCCCTGCAGGGCGCTGAGGCCCTGTTCTTCCACCGGTTGGATGCCGCAGAGCACGCCCGGCGCCAGCACGCCGCCGCAGGACGGCTGGATCGGATGGCGGCGCTGGAGACCCTCCTGACGCTGCCGGTGGGCATCCCCGTACCCCTCGCCTCGCTCGAGGCCGGCCAGCGGCGGGCCGTACGCGCCCTGCCCGCGGGCGCCGCGGACCGTGACCGGACGACGGTGACCCGGCGAGCGGTCCGGCCGGTGCGTGTGGACCTGGCCGTGGTGCGCGCTGCCGGATGGCGCCAGGGACTGCGGGACGCGGGCCGGTTCGCGCCGTTCTGCCGCCGCGCCATGCTGCTCACCCGCCGCCCCTCACAGTTGGAAGGGCTGCTGGCCGAGGCCGACTTCTACGGCATCGGCGTGTTCCTCGCCGCCGAGCACGGTGTGGAGATGCTGCTCGCGCCGGAGGAGTACCGGCCGCAGCGGCACACCGCCGCCGCGTGGTGTTTCGTCGAGGAGCTGTATCAGCTCCTGCGCTGATGGTTGGCCGTCGCCTGCCCGTTCGCTGCGTCCGCCACCGAGGCTGGGGCGGCCAGCGCCCACCGCTTCAGCTGCTGGGGCACCTTGAAGGCGTCTGGCTGCCGCAGTTGCGCGTTCACCAGTGGATACCGCTCCACCGCCGTGCGGCAGTGCTCGTGCCACCACTGCTGGCGCGCCAGCCCGGGAGTGATCGCGGTCAGCGTGCGCAGCCACTCCATCAGCACGGCCACATTGTGTGCGGCGGCCCGTGCCGGCCGTTCACCGGCATTGCTGGCGAATTCATCCAGTGCCCACACCCCCTCGCACACCGCGCAGCCACAGACGGGAGCCTCCGCACTGGCGAAGCGGTCGGCCAGGGTCTTGCCGAGGAAGAAGTCCATCAGCTCGGCGAACAGCACGTGCGGCGACGTCGAAAAGCCCTTGCTGGCCTTGGCCTTCTCGCCCGGAGCGACAATGTGCCGCAGCCGACTGCCGGCACCGAACGATGTGAAAGAGGCTCCCGTGGCCAGCGCGCCGAAGGCTGCCAGATCGGTGCGCAGCAACGCCGCTCCCGGCACTTCCTCGATCACCCGCCGCAGGTGGTCGACGGCCCGTGCGTGACGCGCAAGAGGGTCCATCTGCCCGCCCAGCATGATCGCCTTGGGCCCCTTCACCAGCCGCAGACAGGCGATCAGCTGCCGCACCGCGTCCTCTTCCCGCAGCCAGCCCACGTCGACCGGCGCCGCGAAGACGACCTGCGCATCGTCCAGATCGGCCACCCGCCGCACCGCCGCCTTGAGGGCATCGGAGTCCTCGGCGTGGATGTAGCCGGTCGGGGTCACCGGCGCGGTAACGCCGACCGCCCGCTGCTCCGCCAGCGACACCTCAAGCGGATCGTCGAAGGCGAAGGTCTCCTCCGACACGGGCGGGAACGCCTCCTCCTCGCTGGCCGCCCGCACCTCGTACACAGCCGGATCGACCAGCAGCGGCCCGCTGAACTGTTCCTCCTCGCGCAGCCTCTTTGCCTTCCGCAACGCGTTCTTCCCGCACAGCACCAGCCCGCTGCGGCCCGCATCAAGCTGTCCGCGCAGAAAACCGACACGGGCAGGAGACACCTGCAGCAGCATGCGGTCCTGCAGAACGCTCAGCGCACCGGACAGGGCCTGCGGCACGTCAGGAGGCTCGGTGAGATCGGAGCGCGGACGCGGCAGCGGAGCAGACGGGTCGATCATGGCCTCACCTTCGAAGCGGCTCAGGGGATAACGAGCGGTCGCCTGCCACATACAGGCGCTTGAAGTCCTCAGGCAGCAGGCGGACGCATGCGGCCGCCTCGTCGATCGCCAGGCCCCGGTCGGACAACAGGACGTCCACCAGCGCCGGCACGCGCGTGGGCCGCTCCGGCTCCACCTCGACCGGTTCGGCCGTGTGGTAGCCGAGCGCCGACATCTCCACCATCACCGTGCGGTACTGCCATTCGGTGATGGCGTTCAGGGTGAGCGCACGCCGCAGCAGCGCGCTCATCGACACCCGCCAGACGCGCTTGAGCTCCGCCAGCCGCGCCAAGTCCACACCGTCGGCGAACGCCTGCCGGATATCGGCCGCGGGCATCAGGAACTCCGCGGCAAACGCGTCGGCCTGCTTCTCCTGCTCGCTGGACGTGCCGGGCTCGGGATGCATCACCAGATGGCCCAGCTCGTGCGCGACACTGAAGCGGCAACGATCGCCCGGCGCATGGTCGTTGACCAGGACCAGCGGGACCTGGGGTTCGTCCCACTGACTGACCGCGTCCAGCAGCTCACTGCCGAGACTCCGCATCACGACCAGGCCGCCGGCCTCCTCGATCGCTGCGATCACATCCGCTACCGGCCCCCTGGGCAGGCCCCAGGCCCGGCGCACCTGGCGGGCCGCGTCCTTGGCTGTCGTGAAGTCGTCCAGGAGCACGCGGGAGAAGGAGTGCGGCACGTCCGCTGCCGCGGCGGCCTGCACGAGACCCGTCACCTGCAGTCGCACCAGGGCGAGTTGGGCGTGGATGCAGCGCAGCACAGAGGACGACAGTGAGGCTCTCTTGCGGTGATGGATCAGTCCCACCCCCACCCCGCTCACCCGGGGATCCAGGCACAGCAGGTCCACCGGGTAACCCAGGGCGGCGGCATACAGCTGAAGACGCTCGTCGGCGACAACAAGGCGTCCCGACTCCGCGCGGCTGACATACCCCTGAGACACGATCGCGGCACCGGCAGGCGCGGCCTTGGTCATGGCGGCGGCCACGTCGACCTGCGTCATGCCCCGCGACTCGCGCGCGAGCGCGAGCATGCCGGGATGCGCCTGCAGGTCACCGGACGCCATCACACCCCACCACCTCAGATCAGACCTCAAAACATTAACACGGAATATTCCGGGACTGATTCGGCTTCCTGGTGGGCTCCGTCACAGCCAACTGCCCTCTGCCGACAGGGCCATGGAGCAGACCGGGAACCGCGCAGCCGCCCCCGCCGTCACCCGGGGATCCGGTCAAGACGGGACTCAGCAGGACCGGCCGGGATGCGGGCCGGTCAGTCGTCTGCGCAGCCGACCTGCGCAGAGAGCGTGCCGACACGCGCCGGACGGTCCGGGACCGACGGGCATGATGTGAAGGCCCCGACGTCACGGGGGAGTTGCGCACCACGTCACGTCCGGGGAACGGCGTGCGGTGCGGCGCAGACGAGGAGAGGAATGCGCAAGTGAACACGGTACGAGCCCGGGTGTGGCAGTTCCAGGTGCAGGAGGCGGTGGTGACCGTCACGGAGGTCGGGCAGGGCGAGCTGCCGGTCGGGCTGGCCCGGCTCATCCACATCAACGCGCTCGCCTGCGACCACAACCGCGTCCTCGACTACCGGACCAAGCAGCTCGAGGTCCGTCTCCTTGCCAGCTACCTCCATACCGCCGGCGCCGGCGGCCCACTTCGGGTCGATCACCGCGCGGTCACGGCGAGTTCGCGGCACATCCGCGGCTTCGTCGCCGAAAGCTCAGGCCTGGGCATGCTGACCGCGGCCGGCGAAGCGCTCTTCGCCTGGGACAACGCGGCGCATCCGCTGCACAGTTTCGACGCACTGCCCGGCAGCATGACGGACTATCAGAACGACGGGATCCGGCCCGATTTGCTGTTCCACCTGCCCGGCGGCCGGGTTGCGGGAGAGGCCCGAGGCCGACACCGCCGCGCCAAGACACTCCTGCCGAAACGGCCCCTTGCCGAGCAGAAGAACCGGCTGCAGGACCTGGCCCGCTGGTCCGCCGCCCACCAGGACCACGACTACTTCATGAGTTGGGTCTGGATCGGCCGCTCCGGTGTCGCCGTGGACATCTTCCTCCCCCAGGACAAACGCTGGGAGGCTGCACTCGACGTCCGCTGGAAGCGGCAGAGCGAGGGCCACCAGTGGCGCTTTCCCGTGCACGAGCGACGGCGCAGACCACCAGAGGACCCCTTCGGGCAGATGCCGACCGATGAACCTGAACCGCCGCTCATCCCGCCGTCCGCCACGGACACGCTGCGGACCATGTTGCCGGTGCCCGCCGCTGCCGGCACACAGCCCCCGGCCGACCCGCTCTCACGGACCGGTCGCCTGGTGCAGCGGCTGTACGACACCGCCCCCGAACTCGATGCGGAATTCGTCGGCAATCCCGTCCGCGGCACCTGGGTATCCGCCGACGCGCTGGGACCTGCCCAGCACGAGGTGCTGCTGGCTGTCCTGGCCAAACAGCCCCCACCCCAGACCGGCGTCCGAGAGCGCCTCGCACGGGCCGAGGGCCGCTTCGACGCCTGCCTCGACGGACGTCTGCTGACCGTCGTGTGTTCCGCAGCCGAGCCGCCGCCCAGCTGGCAAGATCTGGAAGAGGTGCTGCTGAACCCGGCGTGACACACCGGCACCCAAGCCTGCCCGGTAACCGGTAGGGGTGCCCGACGCCGAGGCGTCCAATGGGTGCTGGCCCAAAACCCGTTGGACGCCGGGCCGCCTTCCCGCCGGGTGTCGGAGCCCTGTCCTCGGTCATGCCGATCCGGACAGCTCACCCAGCAGCGCGTTCACGGTCCGCTGCTACCTGCGGGCTTCCTTCCGCAACGGGAACCACGCCTGGGCAGTCTCCCGGTCTAGATCAGTGAACTCCTGCAACGTCATGACGGCCCGCGCCACAGGAGTGCCTGCTGCCGCGGGGCCGGGCCCAGCTCCACGTGAGCGCGAACCGGGCATCCAGGAGGAACGCCACGTACATCACCAGGCGCTGCAGGTAGTCGTCCCCGAAGCCGATCCGCAACAGCGCCGTGCCTGGTGATGTCCGTCGGCAAGACCACCCTCGCTTCCGGCAGGCCGGGGCTGGTCTGTGAGGAAAGGACCGGGGCCCGGTAGCTGCCCGAGACAGCGGTCACGGGTGCCGTGGGGTGTCGCATGCGGTCAGAACTCGTCATCGTCGGGATCGGTGAGGAGCCCGAGTTCTGGATCGTAGTGCAGCGGGGACTGCACATAGCCGTTGTGGAACTGCCAGCCCTGGCGCAGCACCGTCCTGACCGGCGCGAACGCGAGGTTGCCGACCCTCCTTCCGGCGCCGAGCGTTGGAACCGCGGTCTGCCCGGGCTCAAGGGAAGGGATCTCCACGATCAGGCGGTGTCCGAGATCCGGCACATAGACGTGCCACGGCGCCAACTGCGCCGGCAGGTGCCCCGGGTAGGGCCGCTCCTCGGTGACCGTTCCGTCCAGCTGAAGCTGGCGGCGCAGGATCTGCGCCAGCCTCGGCCGGCCGCCGCTCCGGGCCGGGATCACACGGTGCACCACCCTGGACTCCACACCCATGCGGCGCAGATGCCCCGAGATGTCCTGGCTGGGGTCCACGGAGTCGCGATACACCAGCAGTCGGGGTTGTCCTTGCGAGGGATGCGGGTGAAAACGGTGCTGATGCGGGGGCGGTTGCGGCCTGTGGCGCCCGGTGCTCGCGGGCATGGTCAGCGACTGGGCAGGATCTCTTCCCGGCCGATGCGGATGGCCTGAAGGTGCTCGAGGGTGACGTCCTCGGTGCCATCGAGGATCGCGGCGACGGCGGCGCCGCAGATGAGCTGGGACAGGTAGAGGAAGTAGCCGCCGGTCCGGTCGTGCAGATACTGGGCGTGCCGGGTGAGAACGTCCTTGCTCAGCTTGCGCATGCGCAGGTTCTTCTCGAAGCCCTTGAGCACGGCCAGGAAAGGCCCCTGGTCGCCGCTGCAGGGCAGCGGGTCCACCCAGGTGACCGGCAGCAGGCTGCGCACCTTCTGTTCCTTGGCCACTGCCGCCTTCAGGTCGGCGGCGGTGGCCCCAGGCTGCAGCCGCTGGTGGGCGGTCCACAGCGCGTCGTCGCGGCGGTCGCAGCCTTTGCGGGCGGCGTGGACGATGTCGGTGGCGCCGGTGCCGCAGAAGATTGTGGTGATGCCCAGTCGGGTGCGCAGGTAGTCGAAGTAGTGCAGGATCGGCATGAGTTGGCCGGGGGAGACCCGCTGGATGTCGTCGACCAGCAGCAGGCGGGTCTGCTTCCGCTGCATGACAGTGTGCACGGCCAGAGACAGGTCGGGGATGCGGCGCAGCTGACGGGCTTCCGCCTCGTTCTTGGGCTCGGGTGTCAGAGCAAGGAAGGAAGCGATCTCCCATATCCAGTTGAGTTCGTTCTCCGGGGCGTACGGGACGGTGATGTGCACGACGGGGGCCCGGTCGTTGAAGTGCTTCTCCACCCTCTGCTGGAACTCCCGGCCGATGAGGCGCAGCAGGTACGTCTTGCCGGTGCCGGCCGGGCCGTCGATCACCATGTCCAACAGGCCCTCATACCGGTTGCCGTTGACGCCGAAGGTGCCACGTGCCCGCAGCAGACAGTCCTTCAGGAACGAAGTGTCGATCATCAGCAGATGGCGGTGATAGTCCACCCGCGGGTCGTCTACGTCGACCTCCACGTCCGCGGGTGCGCAGTCCAGCAGGTCGGGTGGCTTGAACTCGGTGCGCACATACCGGTCCCAGCCTTCCCAGGAGAAGATCCAGGCGGGCAGGGGCGACGTGGTGCGCACCAGACGCCCGATCTCGGTCTGGGCATCAGATGAGGCAGGTGCGGTGGTCTTCATACAGCTCTCCTCAGCGGGTGCAGTGTGGTGCGGGTTCATGCGGGTGCAGCGGTGCCGGCGGGCGGCGGGTCGTCCTCGGAGTCAGCCGGGGCCCACGTGGGCAGGGTGTAGCGGCCGTTGTCGACGTCCCGGGCCGGCACGGGCAGCGAGGGGGCGGCGGGAACGGTGTCGGGGTCCAGCGGCATGGCGGGCGCCCTGGAGCCGGACGCAACGCCGGTCTCCAGGTGGATCACGCCGCGGAACGGCAGGCGGGGCTCGGCCGCCTGCCGGGCGGTCGGCCCGCGGCGGGTGCGGCGGTGGCGCTCCTTCACAGCCAGGGTGATGGCCACCTCGTCCGCGCGGCTGCCGCCGCCCAGCGCCCGTTCCTCGGCGGCGTCCTGCCAGTCGTAGTGCGTCCACGGCAGGTCGGCCAGCATGTGCCGGTAGAGGAACTCCACCGGGATCCACCTGCCGCTCAGCCGGTGGTCGTACAGCCAGGCGACGTCGGGATAGTAGGGGTAGTAACGGGCCTCCCACTGGCCGTTCTTGCTCGCGATTCCGGAATCGAGGCCCTCCAGGTCCCACAGCGGCCCTTCGAGGGAGCGGTAGGTGCGGTTCTCGATCTGGATGCCCTTGTCGGTGACCTTGACCCAGGCCGGCACCAGCAGCTTGCGGTTGTCCTCGGCGCTCAGCTGCCGGGGCCGGTAGCCGCAGCGCGCCACCAGCAGGTCGTACATCTGGTTCGGGGACAGCACCATCCCCGGATAGAGAGGACTGCGCAGCCCATCGTGCGGCTGCTGCTGGTAGTCGAGCGCCACCCATTCCTCGGCAATGGCCTGCATCTGGTTGATGCTGTACAGGCGCTGGCGTTCGATCCCGTAGCCGCGCTGCTCGAAGCTGCGGCCCGTCCAGCCCTTCACGTACTGGGCGCAGGTGTCGGCGAAGCCGTGGAAGAAGGCCTCGGCCAGCGGCTTGTCGGTGGGGGTGTCCTTGCGGGCGTATTCGATGCTGATGCCCAGGAAGCTGCACACCATTTTGAAGTGGTCGCTCAGATACGGGCTGCCCTGGTCGATGACGATGGTCCGCGGGTGGATGACGGGGCGGGCCGCGACGGCCTCGGCGAAGCGGGCGTCGGCCGCACACAGCTGGCCGTAGGGCAGGGCCGAGTTGCGGGCTGCGGTCAGCGGGTCCCAGCCGGGCCGCATGGACAGCGGGGCGAAGCACTGCGCCAGCAGCAGCACCAGATCGAACGTCTTGGTGGCCCGGCCGCCGATGCGCTTGCCGGGTTTGCCTTCCCCGGTCACCGCGGGAACGATCATGAGGGCTATGCAGGAGCGGGAGGCGACATCGATCGCGGCGGTCAGCTCGGCCGAGATGGCCCGGCCGTCGTCCCCGATCACCTTGATTTTCAGGGGAGAGGTGTCGATCTGCACCAGCTGCCCCGGCCGCAGCGCCACCGACGGCGTGTAGGGGCGCTGCGGCTTGCTGTCCTGGCGTGAGCGCCGGCGCGTGGTCTTCTTGAGCTGCTCGGTCAGCCCGAGCTCATGCATCCGGGTGTAGAACGTCGAGCGGGGCAGCAGCAGCCGCTCCGCCTCCCTCGGATCCTCCAGCTCCCGGCTGTAACGCTCACGGACGAGGGTTTCCACGTCCTCGTACACGCGGTTGACCCGGCCGCCGGACTCGCGGGCGTGGCGGGCGGTGACCTCGTGCATCAGCGCGATGACCCGCTTGTCGGTGCGGCCGCCCGGGTCGGGGGTGCGGGTCTTGCGGCCGTCGTGCAGCAGCACCAGCGGATTCTCGTCGGCGTCCTTCCAGGCGCGTCGCCGGTCGTCCAGCGCCCGCCAGCTGAACTCGATGCCCGCGGCGGCGAGTTCAGCCGACTTGGTCTGACAGCGCTGCTTGAACGTGGTGGTGTCCGGGTCGTAGCCGGGACGTGCCGTCGTGCAGCCGGGCCGCAGCCCGGTGTGGAGTTCCTTCATATGCTCGTGCCACCACAGGGCCTTCTCCCGCTCGGCGGGGGTGGCGGCTTCCAGCAGCTCGCCCAGCTCAGGCAGCCGCCTGCGGACCGCGTTCTGCCCGTTCTCATCGAGGACGGTGAAGTCCGGGGCGCTTTCCACCTCCCGCCACAGGGTGTCCACCGGCGCCTGGTCGCCCGACAACGGCAGCAGGCTGATCTGCCGCCCCTGAAAAGCAGTGACCTCCCACACGCCACCGCGCCAGCGCACCAGATCCCCCAGGCGGACCCGGTCGGTCTCGAACCAGCCCGACACCGTGCCCGTCATCGCCGCCTCCCCGTCGCCCAGACCGGAGAGAAGGGCAGCAGCGGCTGGCCCCAGTCGATGTCCAGGCGGCGACGCCAGATCAGCTGGTACACATGGTCGAAGCCGAGGAAGTCAGGCACGCCGCTGGCGGTGACGCCCTCCGCCAGTGGCCGCGGCCGCCGAAACGCAGCCAGCAGGGCCCGCTCATGCGCGTCCTCGCACACGGCCGGCTGCCGGTAGTCCGCCACCAGCAGCAGGTTCTCCCGCCGCACCCCATGCGGCACCACTCGCACGCACACGCTCCAGTCGGCCTGAACGGCGACCTCGCGCAGCGCGGCCAGGCGCTCGTGCCACTGCGGCCCCATCCGGTGCGGTGCGAGCACCACGGCCTGCCGCGTCCCCTCGCGCGTCAGGGCGATGAAGTCCGGCCGCCACCGGTGCCGGACGCGACCCTGCTCCCAGTGCAGCTCGACCGGCTCCCCGGCGAACCCGCGGATCGCGGGATCGAAGTCCAACTCGGTGGCCACATACGTGCGCCGCTTGGACCCGCACACCACCAGCGTGCCCGTCGTCGCCGACCACCAGTGGCTGAGCTTGCCCTGCCGGCCGTGATAGGCGACCGGATCCGAGGGCGGCTGGCGTTCCTCCAGCGCCACTCCCCACAGCGCCTGCGGCGCGACGCACACCAAGCGGCCGTCCTCGTCGAGATGCCACGCCTTCACCTCACGCACCCGCCGCCTCCTGCCCGCGCACCTCCCGGCCGAAGTTTGTCGCCCCGCACCGAGCCGTGGCGCCAGCCTGGCCGTCTGGCGTCGGCGACTGACAGCACAGCGAAGCAGGTGTCACTCGAACGAGTGACACCTGCTTGACGAACCCTCCGGCTTCCGCTTCGGATCAACTCGCCCTTCACAAGAATCAGTTGTCACACCAAGCAGGAGCGATCCCCCAACGAACCGGACGGCTCGGCGAGTTGACCGTGCCCCACGGCCAGCACCCGCCGACGCCGCCGACGGACACCACCAGCACCGTCGGAGAACGGCACAACGGCGGGCTGAGCGTGATGATCCAGCCACTGCACCAGCTCGCCCCAACCGTCCACATCCTCCAGCCCCCACCCGGCCATCAGCTGCTGAACCTCCTCCACCCATACCGCCCGTACTGCACGCGTGCGCTCAGCGCACTGCTCAAAGCGCAGCATCTCCCGCGCCAACTGGATGGCCTCCGGATAGATCACCACCGGGGCGGTGCGCAGCTCCTGCGCCTCCAGCCCCACCCGCCAGGCCCGCTGAGTCCAGCACCACGCGGTGGGCATACGGGCCCACCAGCGCGCCACGACCTGGAAGCCGTCGGCGAACAGCTCCGCTCCCGCCGCGCCGAAACGGCGCTCCAGCCGCAGCCGCTCGCTGTGCGCACGCACCACCTCCTCCAGCCCGTCCAGCCGTACCACGCAGGGACCCTGGCCACGGTGATCGTCGGTGAACCGCCGATGGCGCAGGCACACCCGCCACTGATCCGGCCACAACAGCCACGCCGCCTCATCCACGCCCCGGGCTCGCGCACACAGATCGCAGCAGCGCACCACGTGCCCCTCCCGGACCTTGAACGGCCACTGCCAGCGGGCCGCATCATCACCCGACATCAGAAAACGGCCCTGGAGATTGGTCAGGGCCAGCTGCAACTGATGCGGCGTCCTCCCGGACAGCACCGCCAGGTTGTCCAGCGCCGCCCGGTTGACATCCAGCTCCGCCAGCGCCGGCAGCCGGGGATTGACCGGCTGCCGGCCCGCACCCACCCGGTCCAGGAACGCCCCCAGCTCCAGGCCGTGCGCATGCGCCAGACGATTGGCGAACGACCCGGTCGACTCGCCGGCCAGAAACGGCACGACCCCCTTCAGCCGCCGCTGCGGCCCCCACATGCCCGTTCTGTCTGCCATCCCCTTCTCCCACCCGCCAGGCCACCGGCGCATTTTCGGCCCGGCCGCATACCCGCAGCACGGCCGGACGCAGCCCGCGACGAAACTTCCGTATCCCAGCCCCCGGGTGTGCATGAGCGCAAGCCCCCCTCACCCGTTCGAGTGAAGCAGCAGCGTCTAGCCGTCACCGACCGTCACGCCGTCCTTCCACCCTCGAAACAGGTCCTGGCTCCCCCCAAAAAGGAACCCGAAAGGAGCACCGTTATGGCCCAACTGCCTCAGCTCCGCACCGCACTTCGCCCCTACCAGCAGCAGGCCGTCGACAACGGCGTCACCGAATTCCTCCTCGGCGCACCCCGCTGCCGCATCGACGCGCCCCCTGGCAGCGGCAAGACCTTCATCGCCCTGCACATCGTCAACCGCATGGCGCCCGCGGGCACGTCTATCGTCGTCGTGCCCACCCTGGACCTCCTCGAGCAGACCGCAGGGGAGTGGCACAAGGAAGGCCGCCCCGGCCGCTACCTGGCACTGAGCGGTGACCGGCACCTGCCCAGGAACCCGGCCCTGCGCGGCATCCTGACCGCGGTCACCGACGCAGCGACACTGGCCGCCGAGGTCTCCCAGGCCGACGGCCCGGTCAACGTCTTCGCGACCTATCACTCGCTGGGTAAGGTTGCCGATGCCCATCGGCTGTTCCACATGCCGCCCTGGGACGTACTCGTCTGCGACGAGGCCCACCGCACGGCAGGCAACCTCCACAAGCCCTGGGCCCAACTGCTGGATGCCCACCGGATCTTCGCCCACCACCGCCTCTTCACCACCGCAACCCCCCGCAACTTCCGGCCCACCCCGGGCCAAGACCTCCCCGTAGACATCGAGGTCGCCTCGATGGACGACTTCAACCTCTATGGGCCCCCCGTCTTCCGCCTCTCCCTGGCCGACGCCATCGACCGGGGGCTGCTCGCCGACTACCGCATCGTCGCCGTCGACGTGGACGACGCCGACCTGCGCACCATCCTCAACCGCAACCCCATGCTCGCCGCCGACTCCGAAGGCCTGCGTGTGGCGGCCGCTCAGGTCGCCCTGCACCGCGCCATGCACAAACACGACCTACGACGCGTCCTGGTCTTCTGCCCCCGCATCGCCGTCGCCGAGATCTTCGCCGAAACTCTCCCGGAAACTGCCGCCCTGATGCCCAAACGGATGCAGAGCCGGCTCCAGGTCGGCACCGTCAACTGCAACCAGAGCCGCTACGAACGGCTCACCCAGGTCAGCGCCTTCAAAGAGGCATCCCTGACGTCCAGCGACAAGAAGCCGCTGCGGGCCGTCCTGACCAACTGCATGATCTTCGCCGAAGGCGTCGACGTCCCCGCCATCGACGCCGTGCTGTTCACCAATCCCAAGACCAGCACCTACCAGATCGTCCAGGCCGTCGGCCGCGCCCTGCGCCCGCTGCCCGGCCAGGCCAAGGTCGCCCACATCATCGTCCCCATCTACAAGGCCCCCGGCCAAGACCTCGCCGATGCCGCCAAAGGCACCCCCTTCCACATCCTCTACCAGGTTCTGTTCGCCCTTTCGCTCTACGACGAGCACGTCTTCCACCGTGTCTTCCAACTACGCCACTCCATCAGCAACCCCCTGCACCCCGCCGCCCGCCCCGAACGCGCCGACGAACTCATCCCCCTGATCCGGCCCTACGCTGAAGACCCTCACAACAGCATCTGGGAACTCGGCCTCGAGCGCGCACGGCACTATCGCGAACAACACGGCCACCTCAAGGTCCCCAGCACCTACTGCGGCCCCGACCGTTTCTACCTCGGCTGGTGGCTGGGCAACCAGCGATCCCTGCGCATGAACCACAGCCTCAAACCCGAACGCATCGAGGCCCTCGACGCACTAGACATGATCTGGGACCACCCTCGCACCAGCATCGAGCACCGACTGAACATCGTCCGCGCTTACCACGCTCAGCACGGCCACCTCGCACCCCTCAGCAGGGAACGCTACGGCGGAATCGACATCGGCCACTGGCTCAGTACCTGCCGTAAGAAAGCCCTGCGTGGACAACTGCCCTACTGCTACCAGCGCGCCCTCACCGACATCAACCCATGGTGGAACGCCGGGTGGGACAAACGCGGAGAATGGAGGCGCAGTTATGCGCGCGCCCTGGCAGCCGCCCGCCGCGGCGAACTCACCTTCCCCGACCTCGCCCCCGACCAGGACGACTCACCACTGGAGTCCTGGCTCGATGAGCAACTGTGGACCCTGCCAACCCTCAGCCATGACCAGCACAACCTCCTCGGCGCGCTGCCACTAGAGCATCCCCTCGCCCTGCTGCTACGCCCGCCCCGCAGCCAGAGCGAACGCGCTTTCGTCCACGGCCTGCGCTACGCCCACGATTTCTGGCGAACCCATCAACACCTCAACATTCCCTACAACCATGTCGTCTGGGACCGCGGCAGGTCCTTCCGCCTGGGGGAGTGGATCTCCGACAAACGGCTGCGGCCCTACCGCCTGAGCCGCGAACAACTCGACGCACTCGAGGCTCTGGACATGCGCTGGTCCCGCACAACGGCATAGACCAGCCGAGGCCGAAGGACGGCCCCGGCGCCGGCCCTGCAGACCAGAGCGACCCGCGTGTTTCGCCGCGCCGGGCTCCGGCGGAACCACGCCCGCACCACGGGAGCGCACAGCGCCTTCCAGCTTGGTAGATGATTTCACCGGACCCCATCGGACTGATCCGCCTCACTGTGCTTGCCGTCTCAAGGCTCAACTTCACCTCAGGGATGCCCTGTTCATACGCGCGCTGCAGCGAGTTCGGTCCATCATGCACAGCATGAAGCCGCAGACCAGACGCCTCGTTCTCGCCGCAGCGAGCACGGCCGCAGCCATCGGGTACGTCCTGCTCCTGTGGCGCGGACCGTGGTGGATCGATGGCGCCCACCTTCGCGAGAAGAACCTCCAGCCAGCCGACGGTGTGGTCATCACCGGCTTCCGGACCATGCTTGTCGCAGTCGGCGCAGGGGCGATCGCCGGCCTCGGCCTCTACTACACCCACCGTAACCATCGGCATGCCGAGAAGCTGTACGAACACAGCCAGGAGCAGTTCACCCACCTGCGTGAGAAGGACCGTGAGCAGGCAGAGCTGACACGGGAGGGACAAGTCACCGAGCGATACGTCGAAGCGATCAAATTGCTCGGATCCGGCAATCTTCACGAACGGCTCGGCGGTATCTACAGCCTCGAACGCATCATGAACGACAGCGAGAAGGACCATCGGACGGTCATCGAGGTCCTGTCGGCATTCGTGCGCACCCCAGCACTGGACACCAACAGGCCGCACCACGGGACAAGAGACGACGCGGATGAGGACTCGGCGCAAAGACCCCGCACGTTTCTCACCTCTGACGTCACTGCCGCCTTGACAGTTCTTGGACGCCAGCCGCCGCGACAGGGCCAACTCGCGATAGACCTGCGCGATGCCCGCCTCACCGGAGCCACCGTCCACGACATAGACCTCCAGGACGCGGATCTGCGCGGCGCCGAACTCACGGGTGCCCGACTGCAAGGCGTCGTCCTGACCGGTGCATCTCTCGCATCGGCGACGCTGACCGGTGCCACGCTCGAGGAAGGCGATCTCTCCTACGCGATCGCCCCGGATGCCAACTTCACCGCAGTCAACGTCGTGGGCACAAAGTTCACGAACGCAATCCTGACGAGAGCCATTCTGGTGGGGGCCGACCTCTCCCACGTTGACTTCAGCCATGCAGAGTTGTCCTCTGCGACTCTGACGCGCGCACACCTGAGGAAGGCAGTCTTGCGTCATGCAAGACTCGAGCATGCCGATTTGAGCGGGGCGGTCCTGGAGGGAGCGGACTTGAACAGCGCTGACCTTGTCGGCGTGAAACTCCAGGCAGCAGACCTTACCGGGGCCGAACTCGGCGCAGCCGACCTGACACACGCCGACCTCGCACACGCTGACCTCACTGCTGCCAACCTGAGGACCGCCAGAGGGCTGAGCGTCCGCCAGCTCATCAAGGCACACATCACCCGTGATACGGAACTTCCCGAGCAGCTGGCCGACCACCCGCAGGTCAAAAAGCGGATTGATGAATGTGAGGCCCCAGGAGCCAAGCGGAACCCCGCGTAAGAGGCCTCGGTGCTCGCGTAGGCAGCCCGGCTATCAAGCAGTTCGGCAGCTGGTATTCCAGTGCGACCGTCGACCTGGACACCGCCGAAGCCGAACTGGTGCGTCCCAACGGCACAGTGCTCCTCACCATGGACGTCGGCGGCGACACCGTGTTCAAGGCGTGAGCAGCCCCATTCACCAACAGCTCCACGCCTGGCGTGCACGTCCCCCCTTCGGGAAGATGAAGCAACCGCACGGACCGGCGCCAGACGTAGACCGCTGAGCCCGGCACCAGACAGAGCAGCACCATAAGGCGAGTTAGACGACGTCCTGTGCCTCCTGGGCGCCGCAGGCACGGGCACGGCGGCAGAGCACCGCGGAGTCTCCCGGCGTCGACCGGCGAAAGCGGACGCAGATTACCAGCAACTCCTCCATGTCTGAGGCGAGTTCGCCACCTCGCTGAGGCTGCTGCGCATTTCATGTTCCTCTGGGAGCCCGAGCGCGGCCGTGGGCCTGGACGCCATATCGGCGGACGATGCGGTACAGCCGTCTTTGGCTGGCGGCCTGCTTCTTGGTCCCCAACCCATGAGGAGAAGACACATGAAGTGCCCGCTGATCCGGCCCTGCACTATGCCGACGAGCGGTGCTCTCCCTGCTGCTCGCGGGCGTCCCTGCAGCGCACTGCCACCGCCTGGGTGGGGGAGCGGAGGCGATCGCGTGAGGCTCCCCGTCGCTCCTGCCGAACCATTCTCCGGCGGGCCTGTTTCTGAGGAGCGGGCTGCCGCGGCTCTCGAGGCATTGGTCGCCAAGCATTGTCTGACGATCGAGGAATGGGACTTCACGCAGCTCGTCGGCAACATCGGCGACTGCGTTATGGCTCTCCACGACTCCCGGGACGACCGGACCATCGCGGTTGCCGTGAACCAAGATCCCATCCTGAGACTTGGGACCGTCTGCCGGATCCTCGAAGAGATGGGAGGGAAGCAATGACCACCGTCACGCGCTGCCGGCTCAGCCTCGTGCCCGTCCGGGTACGCCGCGGCACGGCGTGGCCTGACAAGCCCGTCGTGCTCCACCACTCCGCAACCGAGGCCATTGTCGAGTACGACCCTGAACGGGCCTGTCTGGAAACGGCCACGATGCTCACCCGTGTGGGCCTGCGGATGAGGGGCTACACGCTCGGCGAGATCCTCCTCGAAGACCACGACCCGCAGCTGACCGCCCTGTACGGTGCCTGCTCCAGACTCCACCTGGACGTGGAACACACCACAGGCCCGCGCATCACCGAACCGACCGTCGTCAACCGTGAAGGCGACTGGGCTTACTTGGTGCCTCAACGATGGGACCTGGCCGACGCACTACAGCGACTGCCTGCCGCATTTGCCGCTGCCCGGCCGGACATCGCCCGAGAACTAGAGCGACTTGAGGAGGCGAAGCGCACCACCCAGGGCACCATCGACCAGGCCATCGACCTGACGGCATCTCTCATTGTGCAGACGGGAGACGTGCAAGGCGTCTACGACGACCTGGTTCGCCTGCTCGATCGACCAGACCTTCCGGCGGGCACGGCTGCATGCCGAGACACCTGACTCCAGGATCTCCAGGGCCGGGCCGACCCACCTCTACGCAGGGCAGGCCAACTGCCCCTGGCATATCACGGCGCAGCAGTCCGCGACTGGGTGGCTGCTGGCTGGCTCTCGAGGAGCTCACCGCCAGCAGCCCGGGCCGCGGCGTCAGGACTGTGGTGTGTCGTCGGATCGGGGTTGGGAAGCCGGGGTCCACTGCGCGCTGCGTTCGGGTGGCAGGCTCCAGTCGAGGACGTGGAGGCCTGTGCTGAGGACGAGGCTGGATTCGAGGTCCAGGAGTTGGATGGGGGAGCGGCCGTGGCGCTGCAGCCAGGTGCGCCGGCGTTGTTGTTCGTCGTGGCTCAGCTCCTGCCAGTTGTCGTAGTGGATGCCGGGCGGCCCGCCTGAGTTCTCATGGACCCAGATACGCACGACTGCGGCTTCGTCTGGTGTGGCGTGCAAGGTGATCAGTGCCCAGGCGGTGTCGTAGGGCAGGGCATGTCCGTGCCGGTGCATGAGCCGGCGGGTGCGCAGTTGCCGCCAGGGTGCCAGGAGCCATCGTCGGGTGCGGACGTTCATGTGGGTTCGCTCCTGGGTGCGGGTCGGCTTTGGAAGGCGGCTGCGGCTGCGGTGAGCTCGTCGTGGCCCAGGGCGCGCAGGGTCTGGATGAGGGCGGTGAGGAAGAGGTCGCGTTGCTGGGGTGCGTGCAGGTCGGTCAGGAGCTGGTCGGTAAACCGCCGGATGTCCCTGCGGATGCCGTCTTCCTCTGCTTCGGCGTCGTGCGGTGACGGCAGGTCCTGGAGCGCCTTTTCCAGTGCGTCGCATTCGCTGAAGCGGTCGGGGAACTGGGCGATCCACCACATCCGGCGCAGATCGCGGTCGGCGAGGAGGGCCTGGAGATGGGTGAGCCGGTGCAGTTCTGTCTCGTGGGCGAGGTCTTCCGCCTGGCGGCGGCGGATGTGTTCTTGGGCTAGGGCACAGTCGTGGGCTGTGGTGTCGAGATGTACGGTGCCGGTGACTGCAAGCCCCTCCATGGGGCAGCTCCAGGTGCCGATGGCCGTGGTGGTGGCGTCTTCGGCGGCCGGCAGGTTCAGTACGCAGTGCTTTCGCAGAACGGCTGCGGTCTGCTGGCGCAGATGGTTGCGCGCCACGGCGGCAGGTTCGTGGTGGGCTGGGGCGCTGGCGGGGGTCCAACGCCAGGCACCGGTGATACGGACCGAGAACAGGGCGCCGGTGTGGGTACTGGCCATCCGCTCGCCGTGCACGGCGAGCGGATAGGCTGCGGCGGCGTCAGCCCCGCCCGGGAAGGGCGGGGTGTCCGCGCGGCGCCACGGCAGCAGACTCACGCCCGCGTGACGTCGTCGGTACTGCCGGGCACGGGCTCGAGGGCAGGCGGGGCGGGCAGAGCAGACCTCTGTTCCGTGAGCAACTGGTCGAGCAGCTTCTTACGCCGTGCACGCCCCAGCAGTGAGGTGTCGGGCGTGCCCACCAGGAGCTCGGCGGCACCGGCCTGGTGGAGATTGCCGCGTAGAACCGCGGCTACTACAGGCAGGACCTGCTCGTCCGACAGCTTGGCCGTGTCCAGCCAGGCGGCGAGCTGCGTATGAGCGGCCACGGTTGTCGTCGCCTCCCGCAGGGCGGCACGCCAGCCGCGCACGAACAGGTCACCGGTGCGGACGTCGCCTTCGTGATCAGCGGGTTCCTGCTGCGTGGGCAGGGGAAAGAGACTCTCACTGCTGATGTCGGTCAGGGCCAAGAATGTGGTCGCTCCGGCCCCGGCCGTGGTGTCGTTGGCGGATTCGGCCCAGCTGACGATCTCCGACAGGATCAGCAAGCGCTGTTCGGGCGCGTCCACTAGGGCCCGCACCGCATCTGCGACCGCCTTTCGGGCGAGGCCGTCGGCCCGCGAGGCCAGCACCCGCAGCCGGGTCAGAGCGATCCGGGGATACTCGTGGCCGAGCCGGCCGGCACAGATCTCCGCGACGGCTGTGAGCGTCTCCTCGCTGGAGGTCTTTGCCTGCGCCCATGAGTAGAGCAGCTTGCGGGTGCCTACCCCGGTGTCCGGGTGCAGCGCCATCTTCTCCAGCACCTCTACGGCCAGTTGCCGGTGCGCTGTGCCTCCGGTGTCGATCCAGTTGCTCACCACCCCCTGGACGGTCGACCCTCCGGGCAGCAGGGACAGCCGCACCAGGCAGTCGGCGATGCGCCGCAGGTGCCGCACGGCGGCACCGTGCGGTGCGCTGATCTGCGAGGCCCACGTCAACAGCACGCTGCGCAGCTGCGGGCGCTCCTGCCAGACATGCCTCAAGACCGCCTCGGACAGGCCGTGTCGGTCGGCATCCAGCGAGATGCGCTCGTCGTCGACCGCGGAGGCTTTGACGGAGTCCAGCCGTTGCCGCAGGTCGCGGCCGGCCAGCGCGCCGCCCGCCGGCAGCACGCCGCCGACCTCTGCGAAAAGCCGGTCAGCGGCCTCCAGTACGACAGCGGCGGGAACGTTCTCCAGCAGGGCAGCTGCGATCAGCAGCGCGCGTTCGGATACGTCCTCAGGAGCGCTGTGCTGAGTGAACCACTGCGTCAGGTGGTCGCTCCAGCCGGTGAACTCCTCCCGGACCGCCTCCTGGCCGTCATCGTCGGCGTCTGTGACGAGCCGGGCCAGACGAGCGGCATCGGCTGCCGAAGCCCCGTTGGCCAGCAGCGTCTTCAGCTCCGGACGCGTCAGCCAGTCGACCCGGTCCTCGGTGTGACGGCGCAGGTGGGCCTGGGCGATCTGCATTGCCGGCGGGCGGACCAGGGTGACGACCGGCACCGTGGCCATGGGCCCGGGGTTCCAGTTGCCGATGCCAGCCAGAATGATCAAGAATGCTTCGGTCTCTTCAGCCGCCTTCTGGTAATCGGCGAGCCCGGTGTAGAAGTCCTCGTCCAGTTCCTGGCTGCGGGTCAGATCCAGGATGAAGCCGTGCCCTTTGGTGGTGGGGATCTGCTCGGTGCGGGGCTGGTCCCAGTCCAGCGACAGCCAGCGGATCCGCTCGGCCGGCACCCCTGCACCGCGCAGCACATGCAGGGCAGTCGTGCGTCGTCCGACGCCGGCCTCGCCCCGCAGCACGACCACTGGACTGCGCCGGAAAGGGCGGGCCAGGGCGCTGATGGTCTGCGCCGCCTGTTTGTTGCCGCTGGGGCCTGCGGCATCGACGAAGGCATGTTCGGCCAACTCCATCTCGGCCGCATCCACGCGGGAACCGCGCAGGTACTGCCAGCCCCGCACATAGCGGTGATGGTGCTCGGAGTAGTCGCGGCCGACCTGTGTCACGCGCGCGTGACCGCTGGCTTCGGCGCTCTGCAGGTGTCCCGTCGCGGGCTCTTCTGCGGCGCTCATGACTGCTGCTCCGGGCCGGTGTTGTAGTCGCGGCCGACCTGGATCAGCCGGGACTTGCCGGTGGCCTTGCCGCGCTGGCGCACAGGCGCCGTTGCGTCGTCCTTGACGGCCGCGGCGCTGGTATCGCCCGGTGGCGTGCCGGGCCCCTCCGCGCCGGTGGGGAGTGTCTGGCCGGGGTCGGTGTCGAGGTAGGGGTCGAGGACGGACGGGGGGAGCCCGGGAACGTGGAGCCAGCACGTCTCCTGGAATCCGTCCTTGCCCTCGACGCGGGCCGTCGCCTGGCGAAGGTGGCGTGATGTGAGCGTCTTGGTGCGCTCTGCGCGGACCGTGCGCCGGAACACCGGGTCGGAGACCACCGCGGCGAGATACAGCCCGTTGTCGACGGCAGCGGTCATGGCAGCGCGGACGGCGTCACTGTCGACGAGCCTGCAGGCGTCGTTGGCGGCGTCCCCGCGGTGCGTAGGCGGAGCGAGCGGGCCGACATGGATGCTGGTGCGCAGCCGGATGGTGGGTGAGCTGGCCAGCCGCGTCTGCTCGCGGCGCTCCAGCGCCAGCCTGAGGTGGCCGAGCAGAGGATCGACCAGCCGGGCTGCGTGCCGGGGGGGAAGGACGAAGATGGCCCCGTCGCCACGGTCCTTGACTGCACTGTCGAGCAGTGCGGCATCGCTGATCCCGCACTGGACGAAGACCGTGGACAGGATGTCGTCGAGGTCGGCCCGGGTGGGAGCCATCTTCGCCTCGGGGATCTGGCTGTAGTTCTTCATATCGACCACCAGCAACGCATGCTCCGGCGGAACATCGTCGGCGTCGGGCACAAAGACAGAATTCACGGCACAGCCCTTTCCGGCTCACGACAGCGGGTTGAGCACTCATGCTGGCTGCGCCCCGTCGGCGGTGGTGCCCAGCAGTGGGCAGCCCGGCGGTGCCGTCGGTCACCCCTGGGACAGGGCGTGGGAACGAATGGAGGCGATGTCCCGCACAACCAGCCCGCCGGCAGCCTCCGTCGCAAGCCACTCCTGCTCGCGCCAGGGCCGCAGAGCCGTCCCCACGGCGTTGCGGGAAGCGCCGATCATCTGCGACAACTCCGTCTGCGTCAGCCGCACGATGTAGCCACTGCCTGCGGCGGAGGCGGCCTGCAGCAGCCGGCTCAGCGCGGACGCCAGGCGCACCGCCACCGGCGCGGTGGCCATCTCCAGGCGTACCGTCTCCGCCTCCCGCACGCGGGTGATGGCATGCCTGAGTAAAACGGTCACCAGGTCGTGTTCGTCTACGAAAGCAAGAAATTCCGTGGCCGGGATGATGTGCACACAGCAGGTTTCTGCAGCGATCACTGACGCGGTGCGCGGCTGGGAGTCCAGCACCGCCAACTCGCCCAGCAGTTCCCCCGCTCCGCGTACGGCCAGCAGCGTCCGTTCCCCGGCCGTGCCCGTCAGGGTGATGAGAGTGGAACCAGAGTCCAGCAGGATCACATGCGTCCCCGGATCCCCCTGACGCAGCAGCACACTGCGTGCCGGCCGCACTCTCTTCGGTGCCAGATCACGCAGTGCAGACCATAAATGCTCGCCCATCACAGTGATATGCGGCTGATACACAGTCCCCCCAAGCGTCCCGTTCCCCTGCGGATGATCTCAACGTGACACGTAGGTGATCAACAGCCCAATTCCGGCCACCAGTAGCGCAATTGACACCAAATCCACGGCGAGACGAACGGCCCTGAACTTCCGCCGCGCCAACACAGCAATCACCGCGAGCCGACGCTCCTCCATGCGCCGTTGGCCCTCGCCGTCCAATCCGGCCAGCGATGCCACCAGCTGCCCTGCGTCCGCGCCGCGTCCCGCTGCCAGCAGCCCATGTTGTGCACCACGATGAGGCAGCATCGGACGGAGAGCCCGCAACGCTGACCCCAAGGCTGCGGTCAGCAGCAATGACGCCACCAACAGCGCCAGACCGAGAAAGGGCGAAGCATCAAGAACGGACAACGCCGTCACGCCTGCCGCCCAAAGCCCTCCGGCAGCCCCACACAGCGCAGCAGCCTTCGTATCCGCCCGCTGCAACTCCACCGTGATGTCCGCGCTCATGGCTCGCAGCCGCGCGAGCTGCTGAGGGTTGACGTCCGTCACATCGCTGGTCCCGCTCTCCATGTGAGCTCCTCTTCCTGGCGTCGCAGCCGAATCTGTCCCTCGTACCGGTGCCTCGACTGTCCTCCGCCTCAGCGCCAGGCGCTGCCCAACAACGGGCAACGTCCAGGCGCCGTGAATCACTTCCAACACCCGGCCAGCTCACGGCCCAGCATGCGCTGCAGACGCTCCGCCGAGGCGGGGAAGAGGACGGTATGGCGGACCCTGCTCCCACGCGGCGGCTTCAGCGGCACCTCAGTCACGCCGCTGACTGCAATGGCCTACGTGCGCGGACCCAGAGTGGACTCTCCGGATCCGTCGGCGTTGTGATGCCGAGGCCGCGGGCATTCTGCTCGGGAGGTGGCGCACCTTCCCACGCCAATGCTCACCGTGCTCTGGTCTAAGAAGCCGTATCTCAACCGATCTTGGAGCGTGTGGATCGAACAGAGTTCCTGGTCGGGTGATCTTTCGGCGGTACGCGCATGAAGGCAGGGCCTC